>DASYLQ010000024.1:0-8197 GCA_036009485.1 Janthinobacterium sp. | reverse complement strand
AAAAAAATGGCGCATTTCCATAAGGATTGCGCCATTTTTTTTGATGCGGGGATCGCCCACACATTGCTTACTCTTCGATAATTTACTGCTTCGGCAAACCGCCCAGCAAGGCCGCCACCTTCGGCTTGGCCTTGGCGCTGGGGGCATCCTGGTTGGCGGACGCCGGGGCCGCGGCCTTGGCCGGCTCGTAAGGCTTGAGGAACCAGGGATCGACTTTCTCCCGCCGCGGCAGCGGGCCGGAGGATGGCCGGCCGCCGCGTTCGGGCGCGCGGCCGACGGCCGGACGCGCTTCGCGCGATTCGCCTTCGGCGCGGCGCGGGCGCCGTTCGCCGCGCTCGCCATCGGCGCCGCGGCCAGGGGCGGACGGCGCGAAGCCGCTCAATTCGCCGCGCGGGATGGTTTGCTTGATCAGCTTTTCGATGTCGGCCAGCAGGCGCTCGTCCTTGTCGGAGAAAATCGAGATGGCGTCGCCGGAAGCACCGGCGCGGCCGGTGCGGCCGATGCGGTGGACATAATCCTCGGCATTGTAAGGCAGGTCGAAATTGATCACGCAAGGCAGGTCGGAAATATCCAGGCCGCGCGCTGCGACGTCGGTCGCCACCAGCACGTCGATCTCGCCCTTCTTGAACGCTTCCAGCGCCGCCATGCGTTCCTGCTGGCTCTTGTCGCCATGGATGGCGGTGGCTTTCACGCCTTCCTGCTCGAGCTGGCGCGACAGGCGCGAGGCGCCGATCTTGGTATTCGAAAACACCAGCACCTGCTTCAGGTCGCGCCCGCGCAGCAGGTGGGCGACGACGTCGCGCTTGTGCTCGTCGGCGACCTTGTACACCACCTGGGTGACGCGGTCGGCGGTGGCGTTGCTGCGCGCCACTTCGATCGTGATCGGGTCGGTCAGAAAACTGCTCGCCAGCTTTTTGATTTCCGGCGAAAAGGTCGCGGAAAACATCAGGTTTTGCCGCTGCTTCGGCAACAGGTTGATGATGCGCTGCAAGTCCGGCAAGAAACCCATGTCGAGCATGCGGTCGGCCTCGTCCATCACCAGCATCTGCACCTGGCCCAGGTTCAGCGTCTTTTGCTGCACATGGTCGAGCAGGCGGCCCGGCGTGGCGATGACGATCTCGACGCCGGCGCGCAGCGCGGCCGTCTGCGGCGCCATGTCCATGCCGCCGAACACCACGCAAGAGCGCAGCGGCGTGTGCCGGGAATACGCCTTGACGTTCTCGGCCACCTGCACCGCCAGTTCGCGCGTCGGCGTCAGGATCAGCGCGCGCACCGGATGGCGCGCCGGCGACATGCTGCTGCTGGCCTGGGCCAGCAGCAGCTGGATGATGGGCAGCGAAAAACCGGCGGTCTTGCCGGTGCCGGTCTGCGCCGCGCCCATCACGTCGCGCCCTTGCAAGACGACGGGAATGGCTTGCGCCTGGATCGGCGTCGGTTGGGTGTAACCCTGGTCGCTCAGCGCGCGCAGGATGTCCGGCGACAGGCCGAAATCGGCGAACAGCACGCCAGGCGCGGGCTCGGCGGCGGGGCTAGCAATCGTCATGACCATGGATGCCGGCGCAATGGCCGGCGCGGCGGCGGGAATGGCATCGGGCGCAGCGGGCGAAGACGTGAACTCTGTTTCTGGCATAGATTTTATGTGTGCCCGCGGCGCAGCCCGAGCCTTACTTTCTTCAATAAACAATATGTTCCGCATGCTCACGTCTGGCGCGCCGGTGTGCTTCAAACGAACGCCGGAATGAACCTTCCAACAATAGCTCTTCGCTCCGGGCGGTGATTTGTTGCGGGAGCAAAAGGCGGTGGAAGAGGTTGGGCGGGATGAAAATCCAGGGGCACTCAGGCGTCAAATCGCAGGTGCGGACGGAGATACAATATTAGTGCCGTAAACGATACCCTAATTCGCCGCAACTGTACACGGGAAAGCGTATTTCTCCAAAAAAAATAACTTCCTTATAGAATTAAATAATCCTGGAATCATGCCGAAGCCAAGCGTCAGCATTGGTCTTCATCGAATGTGAGGATATTCCATCGATGCGCCCCTCCCCCGCCGTTTCCTGATCGCCTCGATGTTGTCGATGGCACACCTTGGTACAGGCTGCGCAGGCCGTCGCCGTCGCAGCACTGCGCTTCCGCAAGCCGACGGCGCGCCAGCGGCCGCTTCGATGAATATGCCCACGATGACGCGCGCCCGGCCAGCCTGGCGTGGAACGACACCAACGCGCTGGCGCTGGACCGCAGCGGCGGCCTGTGGGCGGGCACCTGGCCCAGCGGCCTCGACTACCTGGCGCCGGCGCGGCGGCCGATGGTCGCTTAATCGTCCGGCATCCAGTTTGCGACACTGTAGTTTTGTTTCATGGCCGCGACACCTGTCCGCCTGATTCACCATTTTCAGTGCCTCGATATAATTTCCACTTGGAAAACTGATAAGATCGGCCTCGTTCCTTGCCCCTTCCGGGGCCCGTGCAGCAGCGGCAAGCGGCAGTTTCCAGTCCCTGAACCACTCGTTCGTTCTTCACCTCGTTATCTGCGTTTCCGAAGTGTCAGCCTGGACGGCCCTGCCCCACTTTTTTCGTCGAAACCATGTCCAATTTTCTATTGCAACCCCAGCGCTGGGGTGTCGGCGCCAAGATTACGGTCTTCACCTTCGGCTTGCTTAGCGTCATCCTTGCCGTGCTGATCATCATGATCAGTTACACCACCACCACCCTGCTGGAGGAGCAGGCGATCGACGGCATCACTGATGAATTGCATGGCGTCAACAACACCGTGGAGATATTCAATACGGCGGTGAGCAGCGAGGCAGGCAGTTTCGCGCGCATCTTCGCCGCTGCCTTTGACGGCAGGTTCACGCTGGATAGCGCGAATATGATGGAAATAGCCGGCAAATCCGTGCCGGTGCTGCAAAACGGCGGGAAGACGCTGAACCTCGATTTCAGCATCCCCGACAGTTTCACGGCCCACACCGGCGCCACGGCCACGGTGTTTGCCGCCAGCGGCGAGGATTTCATCCGCGTCAGCACCTCGGTCAAAAAGGAAAACGGCGAACGCGCCATCGGCACCACCCTCGACCATGCCCACGCCGGTTATGCCTTGCTGCGCGAGGGTAAAAGTTATGTCGGCCTGGCCACGCTGTTCGGCAAGCAATACATCACCAAGTACGATCCCATCAAGGATGCGGGCGGCAAGGTCATCGGCGTGCTCTACGTCGGCGTGGATATCTCGAAAGACTTGCTGGCCCTGAAGGAAAAGATCAAGGCGATCCAGGTCGGCCAGACCGGCTATTTCTATGTCGTCAACGGCGCCGCCGGTCCGGCCTACGGCACGCTGCTGGTGCACCCGGCCCAGGAAGGCCGGAATATCCTCGGCGACAAGGATGACAATGGCCATGAATTCGTCAAGGAAATGCTGGAAAAGAAAAGCGGCGTGATCCGCTATCCCTGGCTGGATCCCGAGCGCGGCGACCGGAAGGCGCGCGAAAAACTCGTGGCGTACACCTATTTCAAGGATTGGAAATGGCTGATCGTCGGCGGTACTTATACCGATGAAATCTCGGCCGAGGCGGACAGCCTGCGCAACCGCTACATCCTGTTCGGCCTGGTTTCCCTGGCCGCTTTCGCCGTGCTGCTGTTCTTCGTCGTGCGCAGCAATGTGACGCGGCCGCTGGCGCGTGCCGAACAAGCCGCCGGGCGCATCGCCGCCGGCGACCTGACGGTCAGCCTGGACGTCGGCAGCCAGGACGAGATCGGCCGCCTGCAGCAAGCGATGAACGGCATCAGCCGCAACCTGTCGGCCGTGGTCGGCCAGGTGCGCCGGGGCGCCGAGCACATCGCCACGGCGTCCAGCGAAATCTCGTCCGGCAACCTGGACCTGAGCGCGCGCACCGAGGAACAGGCGTCCAGTCTGGAAGAGACCGCTTCCGCGATGGAAGAACTGACCTCCACCGTCAAGCAAAACGCCGACAGCGCGCGCCAGGCCAACCAGCTGGCGCTGAACGCCTCGGCCATCGCGGCCAGGGGCGGCGCGGTGGTGGCCGAAGTGGTGACCACGATGGGTTCGATCAACGCTTCGTCCAGGAAGATCGTCGACATCATCGGCGTCATCGACGGCATCGCCTTCCAGACCAATATCCTGGCCTTAAATGCGGCCGTGGAAGCGGCCCGCGCCGGCGAACAGGGGCGCGGCTTTGCCGTCGTCGCCGGCGAGGTGCGCAACCTGGCCCAGCGCAGCGCCGCCGCGGCCAAGGAAATCAAGCTGCTGATCGACGACTCGGTCGGCAAGGTCGAGGCCGGCGGCAGGCTGGTCGGCCAGGCCGGCAGCACGATGGACGAGGTGGTGGCCAGCGTAGGACATGTCACCGGCATCATGGCCGAGATCACGTCCGCCAGCGAAGAACAGAGTTCGGGCATCGAGCAAGTCAACCATGCCATCGCGCAGATGGACCAGGTGACCCAGCAAAACGCCGCCCTGGTCGAACAGGCCGCCGCCGCGGCGGCAGCCCTGCAAGAGCAGGCCGCCAGCCTGGCCCAGGTGGTGCGCGTCTTCCGGCTGGACGACGCCGGCCGGGCTCCGGATAGCCATGCCGTCCATCCGCCGCTTCGCCCGAGGCTGGAAGCCGCATAAAGAGCTCCCCAGCAAAAAGCGGCCGCTCCCGGCACCCGGGACGGCCGCTTTTTTCATTCCCCCGCCCAGGCGGGGCCCGGCTCCACGTAGGATTGGGATGACACGGGGCAATGTTCCCAGCCTACATAGCGGCGTCGGCTCATCCGATGCACGGCTTGTCGTTCGGCCATTAAAGTGATGTCTAACAGCGAGGCGCGAATCAAGCAGTCAGCGCCGAGTGATCTACACGGCATTTTCCGAAAGATCAAACCAGACGACGAGGCAAAAACCATGTACAACGCTCACACCACCGCTCCGGCGACGAACCCGGCAGCCAAGGCCGGTGCCATTTCCATCGGTAACGCCGGCTACAAAGTCGCATCGAACCCTGCCATCAGCATGACGGGTGCGCAGCAAAACGAATTGCTGCGGGCGCTTTCCCGCACCGACCTGGAACGTCTGTTCGAACATCTGGAACTGATTGCATTGCCTGCTGGCAAACATCTCTTCGATTTCGGCAATAAGATCGATTACACCTACTTCCCGACCAACGCCATTGTTTCGCTGTTGTATGTGATGGAAGACGGCGCCACCACCGAGATCGCCGTGGTCGGCCGCGAAGGCGTCGTCGGCGTGGCCCTGTATGCCGCCGAGCGCGCCACCTGCAGCGCCATCGTGCAAGGCGCCGGCTACGGCTACCGCCTGAAATCGGAATTCCTGCGCGAAGTGTTCAATGAAGGCGGCGCCCTGGCGCAATTACTGATGCGCTACAGCAGCGCGCTGTTCGCCCAGATGGCGCAAAACGTCGTCAGCGGCCGCCACTGCAGCATCGAGCAAAAGTTGTGCCGCTGGCTGCTCGACCGCCTCGACCGCTCGCTGTCGAATGAATTGAAAGTGACCCAGGATACGATGGCGAACATGCTCGGCGTGCGCCGCGAAAGCATCACCGTCACCGCCCGCTGCCTGCAGGATGAAGGCTTGATCCAGTACCGCCGCGGCACCGTCGTGGTGCTCGACCGCGAAGGCCTGGAACGCCACGCCGGCAATTGCTACAAGGCCGCAAAACTCGGCTTCGACCAGTTGCAGGCTTTTTCTGCTGCCCAATATTAATTAAATTTAAGATCAAGCAAAGGCGACCCTGCGCGGGGTCGCCTTTTTTCATTGCGCCGCCGCCGGCGCCCTCTCCACTACGTATTATTCCTCATCCTCCAACATCCCTGCCTCGTGTGCGCGTAAGTTTCGTGTAAGCCCTGCCTGCGAGCCTCTCCTGACGGGAAAGCCTTGGCCAAGAACAAAGTGAGTTGCCAATTTTCTCAGTAGCAAACATCCGACGCACCGGCGACAGGGGCGCGGATTCCGGGGCTAGGCAAGCGGTACGGATTAAACCAAAATAGAGGATGACATGAACCGTAAACTGAACTTATTAGTGGCAGCAGCATTCGTTACCTGGTCGGCTGGCAGTATGGCCGCCGAGCCGATCAAGATCGGCGTCTCCGGCCCGTTCACCGGCGGTTCCGCGCCGATGGGCGTGTCGATGCGCGACGGCGTCAAGCTGGCCGTGGCCGAGATCAACGCCAAGGGCGGCGTGCTGGGACGCCCGCTGCAACTGGTCGAACGCGACGAGGAAGCCAAGAACGAACGCGGCGTGCAAGTGTCGCAAGAGTTGATCAACAAGGAAAAAGTCGTCGCCACCCTCGGCTACGCCAACACCGGCGTGGCGCTGGCTTCGCAGCGCTTTTACCAGGAAGCGAAAATCCCCGTCATCAATAACGTCGCCACCGGCTCCATCATCACCAGGCAATTCCCCGACCAGCCCGACAACTACGTGTTCCGCAACTCCGCCAACGACCAGATCCAGTCGGCCATGATCGTCGACGAGGCCGTCGGCAAGCTGAAGTTCACCAAGGTGGCGATCCTGGCCGATTCCACCAACTACGGCCAGCTCGGCCGCGAAGACCTGGAAAAAGCGCTGGATAAAAAAGGCTTGAAAGCCGTCACGGTGGAAAAATTCAATATCAAGGACGTCGACATGACGGCCCAGTTGCTAAAGGCGAAACAGGCCGGTGCGCAGGCGATCCTGACCTACGGCATCGGCCCGGAACTGGCGCAAATCGCCAACGGCATGGAAAAACTGGGCTGGAAAGTGCCGCTGATCGGCAGCTGGACTCTATCCATGGGTAACTTCATCGATAACGCCGGCAAGAACGGCGACGGCGCGCGCATGCCGCAAACCTTCATCCAGGATCCCAACACGCCGAGGCGCAAGGCCTTCATCGACGGCTACCTGAAAGCCTACAACCCGCCGCAGGGACGCATCCCGTCGCCGGTCTCGGCCGCGCAAGGCTATGACTCGGTCTACCTGCTGGCCGCCGCCATCAAGCAGGCCGGCAGCACCGACGGACCGAAGGTCAAGGCGGCGCTGGAAAACCTCAGCGAAAAGGTGGAGGGCGTCGTCACCACCTATAACAAACCGTTCAGCAAGGACGACCACGAAGCCATCAAGCCGGGCATCACCGTGTTTGGCCAGGTCAAGGGCGGCCGCGTGGTACTGGCCCAATAGCCTCCGCGTCGGCAAGCGGCCAGCCCTTGCCCGGCCGCCGTCCCTGACCGGCAAGGGCTGGCCTTTTGTCATGATCCACGGCGCCCGCGCGCCTTCGGGGTAAATACATGGAAATCCTGCTGCAACTCGTTTTCAGCGGCATCGCGCTCGGCATGATCTATGCGGTGATCGCTTTCGGCTATCAACTCACTTTCGCCACTTCCGGCACGCTCAATTTCGGCCAGGGCGAAGCGCTGATGCTGGGCGCCCTGGTCGGCCTCAGCCTGGTGGGCAATGTCCACGGCGGGCCTTACGTCAGTTACTGGGTCATGGTGCCGATCGTGATCGTCTTCGGCGCGCTGCAGGGCGCCTTCGTCGAACGCATCGCGGTGCGCCCGGCGCTGCGCATCAAGTCGGAATTCGGCTGGATCATGTCGACCATCGCGCTGGCCATCATCTTCCGCAACGTCGCCGAAAACATCTGGGGCAAGGACGACCTGACCTTCCCCTCGCCGCTCAGCGCGACACCGTTCCAGCTCTTCGGCGCCAATGTCCAGCCGATGCAGGTGGTGGTGGTGCTGGGCGCGCTGGCCATGATGCTGGCGGTCGAATTCTTCAACCGCAAATCGATCTACGGCAAGGCCGTCGTCGCCACCTCGAACGACCGCGACGCCGCCGGCCTGATGGGCATCGACACCCGCGTCGTCATCGTCTTTTCCTATGCGCTGTCCTCGGCCACGGCCGCCTTCGCCGGCGTGCTGGTGGCGCCGCTGACCCTGACCGGCGCCACCATGGGCACCGCGCTGGGCTTGAAAGCCTTCGCCGTCGCCATCATCGGCGGCCTGACCTCGGGCATGGGCGTGATCGTCGGCGGCTTGCTGCTGGGCGTGATCGAAACCCTGACCGGGTTTTATATTTCGACCGGCTACAAGGAAGTGCCGGGACTGGTGCTGCTCTTGCTGGTGCTGGCGCTGAAACCGGCCGGCCTGTTCGGCAAAACCGCCATCAAGAAGGTTTGACCATGACCCGGAATCATCTTGTCCTCACCCTCATCGGCCT
>DASYLQ010000023.1:0-5031 GCA_036009485.1 Janthinobacterium sp. | reverse complement strand
TCCGGCGTGCTGGTCTCGGGCGACACCGTGCTGACTTCGATGAAGGGGCGCAAGGAGCGCATCGGCCGCCTGCTGCAGATGCACGCCAACGAACGCAAGGAAATCAAGGAAGTGTATGCCGGCGACATCGCCGCGGCGGTCGGGCTGAAGGCCGTCACCACCGGCGACACGCTGAGTGCACCGGACCACGTCATCGTGCTGGAGAAGATGGTCTTCCCGGAACCGGTGATTTCCCAGGCGGTCGAGCCGAAGACCAAGCCGGACCAGGAAAAGATGGGCATCGCCCTGAGCCGCCTGGCGCAGGAAGATCCCTCCTTCCGCGTGCATACCGACGAGGAATCGGGCCAGACCATCATGTCCGGCATGGGCGAGCTGCACCTGGAAATCCTGGTCGACCGCATGCGCCGCGAATTCGGCGTCGAAGCCAACGTCGGCAAGCCGCAGGTGGCTTATCGCGAAACGATCCACCGCGCGGTGGAAGATATCGAAGGCAAGTTCATCAAGCAGTCGGGCGGACGCGGGCAGTATGGCCATGTGGTGCTGAAGCTGGAACCGATGGCGCCCGGCAATGGCTATGAATTCGTCGACGCCATCAAGGGCGGGGTCGTGCCGCGCGAATATATTCCGGCGGTCGACAAGGGCATCCAGGAAACGCTGAGGGCTGGCGTGCTGGCCGGTTATCCGGTGGTCGACGTGCGCGCCACGCTGACCTTCGGTTCCTACCATGACGTCGATTCCAACGAAAACGCCTTCCGCATGGCGGCCTCGATCGCCTTCAAGGACGGCATGCGCAAGGCCGACCCGGTTTTACTGGAGCCGATGATGTCGGTGGAAGTGGAAACGCCGGAAGACTATGCCGGCACCGTGATGGGCGACCTGACCTCGCGCCGCGGCCTGGTGCAAGGCATGGACGAGATCGCCGGCGGCGGCGGCAAGATCATCCAGGCTGAAGTGCCGCTGTCGGAAATGTTCGGCTATTCGACCGCGCTGCGTTCGGCGACCCAGGGCCGGGCCACCTACACGATGGAGTTCAAGCACTATGCCGCGGTGCCCAAGCATATCCTGGACCAGATCGCCGCCTCGGGCCGCGCCAGGTAACGGGGGGGTAGACAGGGCAGGGCCGCTGCGGGGGAAAACCCGGCTGCGGCCCTTTCTTTTTATCGGTTGTTTCAGTCGGCCAGGTTTTGCTGGATGATTTTGTCGGCGACGGCTTGCGCTTCCGGCACAGGCTGGTTCAGCGCCTGGGTCGTATACACATTGCCGGCGGGCGCGGGCGTGCCCAGCGCCGGGCCGTCGGCCTTGGCGATATCCACCGTCACCGTGGTCGACAGACCGATGCGCAGCGGATGCTCGGCCAGTTCCCTGGCATCGAGCGAAATGCGCACCGGCACGCGCTGCACCACCTTGATCCAGTTGCCGGTGGCGTTTTGCGCCGGCAGCAGCGAAAAGGCGCTGCCGGTCCCGGCGGACAGACCCAGCACCTTGCCGTGGTACGCGACCTTGCTGCCGTAGACGTCGGCCTGTATCGTCACTTTCTGGCCGACGCGGATATTCGTCAGCTGCGACTCCTTGAAGTTGGCGTCGATCCACAACTGGTCCAGCGGCACGATAGACAGCAGCGAGGTGCCCGGCGTCACGTGGCTGCCGACCTGCACGGACCGCTTGGCGACATAACCGGTGACCGGCGCCAAAATGGCGTTGCGGCGCAACGCCAGCCAGGCTTGCACCAGGTCGGCGCGGGCCGCCAGCACGTTGGGATGATTGGCGGCCTTGACGCCGGCGATGCCGGCGCGCTCGCTCTCGAGCTGCTTGCCGGCGACGGCCAGGGCGGCCGTGGCGTCGGCCACCGCCTGGCGTGCATGCGCCACTTCCTCGCCCGACACAGTATGGTCGGCCGCCAGCGGCAGGCGCCGCGCCAGGTCATCCTGGGCGTTTTTCAAGACCAGCTGGCGCTGGTGGATGACGGCGTCGTACTGCGCCACGCCGGCATAGCGCTGGCGTTCCTGGCGCACCACGGCGCCCAGTTTCGCCTCGGCCTGGGCCAGCGCCAGTTCGGCGTCGGTCGCATCCAAGGTGACGATCTGCGTGCCGGCCTTGACCATCTGGGTTTCATCGGCGCGGATTTCCTGCACGTTGCCGCTCACTTGAGACGACAGCATGACCAGGTTGCCACCGACATAGGCGTTGTCGGTGTCTTCCTCTTTCGTCAGGACCAGCTGGTAATAGGCGGCGTAGGCGATGGCGATCAGAATGAATAGCACGGTGATCGCGAACAAAATGAACTTGCGCTTTTTCGGGGCCTGGATTTCTTCAGCGGTGGTGGTCATGGTGGTTTCTTGCTTCCTGATTTACGGATTATTCGGATGCCTGATTGCCGGCCTTGGCCGCGGAAGTGCCGGCGGCCTGGGCCGGAAGCCCGCTGCGGTAGCCGCCGCCCAGCGCTTTCACCAGCGCCACTTCGCCCGTCAGTTGCTGGCCTTGCAGTTGCAGGCCGAGATATTCCTGTACCAGCTCGTCGACGTCGGCGTTCAGCGTCGCGCTGCGGTTGGCAAGACCCTGCCTGAAGCGGGCTTGGGCAGTGCGCTGCAGGGCGGCGGTGGCTTGCGCCATGTCGGCCTGTTCCGCCAGTTGCTGGTCTATGCCTTTCAGGTACAGGCCGGCCTGGGCGACGTCGCGCACGGCGTTGAATACGCTCTGGTTATAGTCGGCGATCATTTCGTTGCGCTCGCTGCGGGCCTGGCCCAGCGAGGCGCCCAGGCGGCCGCTGTCGAACAGCGGCAGCGACAGGGTCGGGCCAATGAAGGGCGTGCGGCTGCCGCTTTCCAGCAAGCGGCTCAGCTTGATCGCGTCCAGGCCGATGGCGCCGGTCAAGTCGATGTCGGGATAAAACGCCGCCCTGGCCGCGTCGATATTGCTCAGCGCCGCTTCGACGCGCCAGTGCGCCGCCTGCAGGTCGGCGCGGCGCGCCAGCAATTCCATGCCCAGTTTGGCCGGCAAGGCGTGCTTGGCCGGCACCAGGGCGCGCGGCTCGAGCTCGGCCAAGGTATCGCCGTGCTCGCCGCCGTCATTGCCGCCGGGATCGCCGAGCAGGGCGCGCAAGGCTTCGCGCTCGCGGCCGTTTTGCGCCTCGGTCGATTCGATCTGCTGCCTGACGCTGGCCAGTTCAGCCTTGACCACCTGGGTTTCGTCGGCGTTGGCCAGGCCGTGGGCGATGCGCCTGGCCTTGTCGTCCAGCAGGGCCTGCTGCAAGACCGCCAGTTGCTTCAGCTTGGCGACGCGGGCCCAGCCGTTTTGCAGGGAAAAGTAGCTTTGCGCCACGCCGGCGGCCAGGGTTTGCTCGGCCATCGCGTAATCGGCGCGGCGGGCATTGACTTCGCCCAGCGCGGAAGCGATGCGGGCGCGGTGCTTGCCCCACCAGTCGAACTGGTAAGTCGCTTGCAGGCGCACCGTCTCTTCGGTGTAGTAGGCGCCGCCTATCGGCGCCGGGAACAAGCCGTTGGACGAGTAGCGCTGGCGGTTGGCGCCGGCGTCGACGCCGACATTGATCTGGCGGTCGGCCGTGCTGAATGCCAGCGCCTGACGGGCCGCGCCTATGCGCGCGGCGGCCATTTCCAGCGTCGGCCCGTTCGATAGCGCATGCTTGATCAAGCCGTTCAATTGGGCGTCGTTATAGCCCGTCCACCATTTGGCTTCCGGCCAGCCTTCGGACGCCAGTTTGATGTCCCCGGCCAGCCGGGTGCGCGCCACGTCTTGCTGCGGCAACCGGTCCTGATCGGCTGGAATGGCCGCGCAGCCGCTCAGCACGACAATCGCCGCCATCGCCAGGCTCAGGCAGGCAACAGCCAGGTAGTTGGCCAGGTATTTCGATTCACGCTTGGTCACGCCATCCTCGTTTTCCATCTCGTTTTCCGTGTAGGTCATCTCTCGCTTACTCCATCGCCGCATGGTCGAGCGCGACAGGGGCGTTCTTCGGCGGCGGCTTGATCAGCAGCAGCAGCGGGATCACGGCCAGGGTCAGCAGCAGCATCATCCAAAAGTCGTCCAGGTAGGCGATCATCGACGCCTGGCGCGTGATTTCGGCATTCAGCGCCGCGGCGCCGGCCTGCAGGTGCAGGTTGAAAAAGGCCGCAATGCCGCTCTCGTTCAGCGCCGGGTTGTCGATGGCGATGTGTTCGGCCAGCGAGGCATGGGCGATCTGCGTATTGCGCACCAATAAGGTCTGCACCAGGGCAATGCCGATACTGCTGCCGATGTTGCGGATCAGGCTATACAGCGCCGTGCCGTCGGCGCGCATCTGCGGCGCCAGCGTGGCGAAGGTGGCGGCGCTGAGAGGCACGAAGACCAGGCCCAGCCCGACGCCCTGGACCACGCCGGACCAGATCACGTCGCCCGGCACCAGGGTCAGCGTGAAATTCACCATTTGCCACAGCGACAGGGCGGTGATGCCGAAGCCGGCCGCCAGCAACAGACGGGTGTCGAACTTGCCGACCAATTTGCCGACGATCATCATCGCGATCATCGTCCCCAGGCCGCTGGGCGCCGTGACCAGGCCGGCCAGCAGGGCCGGGTAATCCATCAAGCCTTGCAGCATCGACGGCGTCAACGCGCGGGTGGCGTACAGCACCAGGCCGACGATGAAGATGAACAGCAGGCCGCTGACATAGTTGGAATTTTTTAGCAGGCGGTAGTCGAGAAAGGACTGGCCGGCCGGGCGCGTCGCCGTATGGGCGATGAAATACACCAGACTCATGGCCAGCACGATGGCTTCGATCCAGGTTTCCTTCGCCGTAAACCAGTCGTTTTGCTCGCCGCGGTCGAGCAGCAATTGCAGGGCGCCAATGGCCAGGCTGAGCGTGGCGAAGCCAAACATGTCGAAGCGCACCCGGCGTAGCGGCGTGTCGTTGCGGATGTATTTCCAGATGCCGTAAAAGGCCAGCGAGCCGAGCGGCACGTTGATGAAAAACACCCAGCGCCAGCTGTAGCTGTCGGTCAGCCAGCCGCCCAGGCTGGGGCCGAGAATCGGGCCTATCA
>DASYLQ010000022.1:0-3929 GCA_036009485.1 Janthinobacterium sp. | reverse complement strand
CGCTTGATGCGTGCCAAAAAAGCATAAGCGACCAAAGACGACGCAATGATTGTCAGCGAAAGAATCTGGCCCATGGTCAGCCATCCCCCGGCGAGATAGCCAAGCTGGCTGTCAGGCTCACGAATCATTCCATATCCGGTTTCCGTTTTCGATATGACGATGAATAATCAGGAAGGCTGATGCTGCCTTGGAAAATATAAAGGCAATTCATATTGCTGGGAATCTTTTCGCGTCACGCCGTTTCGCGAATGGTCTTTTCGATAGGCATACTGCTATATGCGGTAAAAATACAGGGGACAAAAGTTGCAGACGATAAATATTAAATGGAAGCGCTGGCGCGTCGGCGCGGCGGCGGCGGCGCTCGTGACGCTCATGATGCTCGTGTATACGGCGGCGGGATTTTGGCTGTTGCCGTACTTGCTCAAGAGCCAATTGCCCAAGTTTGCCCAGACTGAACTGCAACGCCGCGCAGCCATCGGCGAGATCAGCTTCAATCCCTACACCTTGCGTCTGGAAGCGGCCGATATCCATTTGAGCGAGGCCGACGGCGCGCCGCTCTTTGCCATCGGCAAACTTGTGGTGGAGCTGGACTGGCGCTCGCTGTTTCGCCGCGCCTGGAGCTTTGCCGAGATCCGCATCACCGCGCCGGACGTGAGCCTGGCGATCGCACCGGACGGCCGCTTCAATATCGCCGAATTCATGGCGACGCTGAACCGCAAGCCGCATGAAGCGTCCGCCGGCATGCCGCGCCTGATCATCGGCCGCTTCGCGCTGGAGCGGGGCAAGGTGGACATGGACGACCGCCGGGCCGGCTATGCGGACAGGTATGCGCCTATCGATTTTGCGCTGAACAACCTCAGCACCTTGCCTGACGAGGATGGCAACTATACCTTCAGCGCCGACGCGGCGCATGGCGGCAAGCTGTACTGGAAGGGCAGCGCCGGGCTGAATCCCATCGACGGCAGCGGATTGCTGACGCTGGAAAACGTTTCCTTGCCGGGACTGGCGGCCTATCTCAAATCCTATACCCGCGCCACGCTGACGGATGGCAAGCTGTCCGCCAAGTTGCCCTATCGTTTTTCCTACAAGGACGGTCGATTCGACGCCAGCCTGACCGGGGCGGGACTGGCCTTGCGCGACTTGGCGCTGGCGCAGGCCGGCGCCGCCGAGCCCTTTGCGACATTGAAGTTGTTCGAAGTGAGCGATGTCGCTGTCGACCTGGGCCGCCGCATGGCGACGGTGGGCGCCGTGAGCGTCGCGGATGGCGCGCTCGCCGTACGCCGCGATGCCAAAGGACAGCTCGACCTGGCCAATCTGATGCTGGAAAGCGCGCCGGCTGCGACGCCTGCTTCCGCGCCCGCGCCCGCTCCCGCTGCCGCTGCCGCCGGCAACTGGAAGCTGCGATTCAAGCAGCTGGGTGTCGATCGCCTGGCCTTCCATGCGGTCGATGAAACGGCCAGGCCGGCGCTCAAGCTGAGCGCCGACCATATCCAGCTGCACCTGAAACTGGATGCCGAACAGGCAGCCGCCGGCGTCCGGCTGACGGTCGCGGATGCCGCGTTTTCGCTGGCTAACCTGGCGCTGGCCAGCGGTGCGCAGACGCCCTTGAAGCTGGCGCAAATCGGTTTCAGCGGCGGCGCCGTCGATTTCGCGGCGCGCCACGCCAGCCTTGGCCGCCTGTATGCCGATGGCGGCCAGTTCGACCTCGCGCGCGACGCCAAGGGGCGATTCACCATCCTGAGCCGTCTGCCCCGATTCGATCAGGCGCCTGTGAAGGCGGCGGCGCCTGCCGATGCGGCCTGGTCCGCCGAGGTCAAGAGCGTGGAGCTCAGCAAGTTCGGCGCCAGGCTTGAAGACGCCGCCACCGGCATCAAGAGCACCGTCCAGGACGTCAACCTGAAGCTGGACGGCGCCAGCAGCGACCTGAAACAGCCGGTCAGTTTTTCCGCCGGCCTGGCCCTGCGTGAAGGCGGCCAGTTGTCGGCGCAGGGCAAGCTGGTGCCGGCCAGCGGCGCGCTCGATGCGCAGCTCAGCGTCAAGCGGCTGGCGCTGGCGCCGCTGCAGCCCTTGCTGGGCCAATACCTGAAGCTGAAGCTGGCCGGCGGCGAGGTCAACGCCAAAGGGCGCCTGAGCAGCGGTCCCGGCGGCGCGAAAAATCCAGCCTTGCGTTATGCCGGTTCCTTCGATGTCGCCGGGCTGGTGCTGAATGAAGACGACGGCGACCTGTTTGCGTCATGGAAAAACGTGGGCACCGACAAGCTGAGCCTCAGCCTGAGGCCGAATCTGCTGGATATTCCCGAATTGCGCGTGGTGCAGCCGAATGCCAAGCTGATCATCGAGAACGACCGCAGCTTCAACGCCGCGCGGCTACTGGTGCAGCCGGCGGCGCGGCCCAAGCCGCAAGGCGCCGGTGGCGCATTCCCGGTACGCATACGGCGCGTCCGCTTCCAGGACGCCAAGCTCGATTTCGCCGACCTCAGCCTGCGTCCCCAGTTCGGCGCCAAGATCTACGCATTGAACGGGGTGGTCACCGGCCTGTCTTCCAAAGGCGATGCGCGCAGCCGGATCGAACTGGACGGCCGCGTCGACGAATTCGGGCTGGCGCGCGTGCGCGGCGAACTGAATCCCTTTATCCCGGCCGACAACACCGACGTGAATCTCGTCTTCAAGAATGTCGACATGGTCTCGGCCTCGCCCTACAGCATGAAGTTCGCCGGATACAAGATCGCTGAAGGCAAGATCTCGCTGGATCTGCAATACAAGCTGCGCAAGGGCCAACTGGAAGGACAGAACCAGATCGTCATCGATAAGCTGACCCTGGGTGAGCGCATCGACAGCCCGGATGCGCTCAAGCTGCCGCTGGAACTTGCCCTCGCCATCCTCAAGGACGGCGAGGGCCGCATCGACCTGGCGCTGCCCGTGTCGGGCGATATGAACGATCCGCAATTCAGTTATGGCGCGGTGCTGTGGAAAGCCCTGGACAATGTGCTGAGCAAGATCGCGAGCTCGCCCTTCCGCGCCTTGGGCAATCTGCTTGGCGTCAGCGGCGACAAGCTCGAAGCCATCGACTTCGATGCGGGTAGCGCGCTCCTGCTGCCGCCGGAAAGGGAAAAGCTGAACCAGGTGGCGAAGCTGCTCGCCAAGCGGACGCAACTGACCTTGCGGGTGCCGGGGCAATATAGCGAGGAAGCCGACGGCGCCGCGCTGAGGAAGCGCGCGCTGCGGCGGGAAGTCGCCAGCCGCGCCGGTCTCAA
Organism: Janthinobacterium sp.; assembly: GCA_036009485.1. Classification (GTDB taxonomy): domain Bacteria; phylum Pseudomonadota; class Gammaproteobacteria; order Burkholderiales; family Burkholderiaceae_D; genus Janthinobacterium. The sequence continues at coordinate 675 of DASYLQ010000022.1, read as the reverse complement.
GCTGGAAGCCGGAGAGGAACCGGGCCCCTTGAGCCTGGGCGAGCGCAAGGTGCGCGGCGCCTTGCGCGAGCTGTATGCCGAGCGCTTCGGCGCAGCCGAACTGGACAAGCAAAAGAAGGCGGCGGAGGCTGCGCCAGGCGGCGCCGTTGCGGACAGCACCGAGGCAGCCCGGACCACACTGCCGGTCTGGCAACGCCTCGGCAAGATGATCCAGGGCGAACCGCAGGTGGCCGATGCGGGCGCCTTCTACGCCAGGCTGCAGGAGCGCCTGGAGCAAACCGAAGCATTGGCTGCCGGCGCCTTGCCCGCGCTGGGCATGCAGCGCGCCGAGACCATCCTCGCCGCGCTGAAGGGGGCGGGCGTCAACCCGGCCGCGATGCATGCGGCGGCGGCCGAAAAGGTCGATGCCGATACCGGCAAGGCGGTGCCGCTGAAGCTGGGCCTGGCTGCAAAGTAAGTGGTGTGCGCCGGGTCGTTCAACGTTTATCCGCTGACGGGTCAAATGTTAAAAGTTTTACATTGCATATCGGCATTCCATGCTTACAACTATATGCAGTTATCTACAATGTAAAGGGTATCTCATGAGTAATTTGTCTTTGAAAAGCTTCTTCGCCGCGGCGCTTTGACTGGTTGCTCTTGCGATCGGTCCGGCCGCCCTGGCGGCCATGATGACTT
>DASYLQ010000021.1:0-10174 GCA_036009485.1 Janthinobacterium sp. | reverse complement strand
CCGCGCATCATGGCGAAGCTGTCGGCGTGGTGGAAATAACTGCCGCCCGGCAGCAGGGTGACGGGCTGTTTGCCGGCGTTGACGAGGTCATGGTCTTCCTCCCCGGGGGCTGGGGCCGGGCCCATGCCGATCACGCCGTTTTCGCTGTGCAAGATAATCTCCAGGCCGGCCGGCAAATGATTCGCCACCAGGGTCGGCAAGCCGATGCCGAGGTTGACGACGGCGCCTTCCGGGATATCGCGGGCGACGCGGGCCGCCATCTGCTCTCTGCTCCATTTATGCATGCTGTGCTCCTTGTGTTTTTCAAGCGGCCTGGCGCGGCACCACGACCACGCGCCGGACGTACAGGCCGGGCGTGACCACGGCTTCCGGGTCGAGGCTGCCGAGTTCGGCGATCTCGTGCACCGAGGCGATCGTCACCTTGGCGGCACTGGCCATGACGGGGCCGAAATTGCGCGCCGTCTTGCGATAGGTGAGATTGCCCCAGCGGTCGCCCAGCTCGGCCTTGATCAGCGCGAAGTCGGCGTGGATGGGGAATTCCATCACATAGCCGCGGCCATCGATGACGCGGGTTTCCTTGCCCTTGGCCAGTTCGGTGCCGTAGCCGGTCGGCGTGAAAAAGCCGCCGATGCCGGCGCCGGCGGCGCGGATGCGCTCGGCCAGGTTGCCTTGCGGGACCAGCTCCAGCTCCAGCTTGCCGGCGCGATAGAGGGCGTCGAAGACCTGGGAATCGACCTGGCGCGGAAAGGAGCAGATGATCTTGCGCACTTGCCCATTCTTCAGCAGTGCGGCCAGGCCGGTTTCGCCATTGCCGGCGTTGTTGTTGACGATGACCAGGTCGCGCGCGCCCTGGGCGATCAGGGCGTTGATCAGGTCGGCCGGCTGGCCGGCGCCGCCAAAGCCGCCGATCATCACGGTGGCGCCGTCGTGGATGTCGGCGACGGCGTCGGCGACGGAAGGCATCAGTTTATTAATCATCTGCAAGACTCGCTGGCTGATTGAAAAAAACGTTATTTGTTCTTATAATGAACAAATATTCGCATTTAGAACTATGGTAGCAGAATAGTCAGCGCCGGGTTCCCTCATCGCGCTGTGACCCCCTATGCGCAAGAGGAAATATGTCCCGCCACAGCAATGATCCGCTCGCGCCAGACGCAGAAGCAGGCGCGGCGCCGAAACCGGGCGACAGTTATGTGCAGTCCTTTGCACGCGGACTGGCCGTGCTGCGCGCTTTCGGCGCAGACGCGCCGGCGCAAACCTTGTCGGACGTGGCGGAGCGGACCGGGCTGACGCGCGCCGGCGCCCGCCGCATCCTGCTGACCTTGCTGCACCTGGGTTATGTCGAAGCCGACGGCCGCCTGTTCCGCCTGACGCCGAAAGTGCTCGACCTGGGCTACGCCTATCTATCCTCGCTGCCGATCTGGAGCCAGGCCCAGCCCCTGCTGGACGAGTTGTCGCAACAGCTGCGCCAATCCTGTTCGGCGGCGGTGCTGGACGGCGACGACATCGTCTACGTGGTGCGGCTGTCGGCGCACAAGACCATGTCGATCAACCTCGGCATCGGCAGCCGCCTGCCAGCCTATTGCACCAGCATGGGCCGGGTGATGCTGGCCGGACTGGACCCTTCGCTGCTGCGCGGGCGGCTGGAGAAAATGGCTTTGTTAAAGCTGACGCCGCACACGGTGGTCGAGGTGGAGCGCCTGCTGGACGTCATCGGCCAAGTGCGACGGCAAGGCTGGTGTCTGGTGTCGGAAGAACTGGAACCGGGGCTGGTGTCGATCGCCGCGCCGGTCACCGACCGCAGCGGCAAGGTGGTGGCGGCGATGAATATCGGCGGCCAGGCCAGCAGCACCAATTGCGCCAGCCTGGTGGAAAACTGCTTGCCGAAATTGCTGGCGACGGCGGCCAGGGTCAGCGGGCTGGTGCGGGTGCAGCAGTGACGCTTATCCCGCATCGGCATGGCCCTTGACGCCGGTATAGCGCCGCTCCCCGGTTTGCGCGCAATACCAGACCTGCATGGCCTGGCCGGTTTCCGGATCGATAAACTGTTCCGCAGTTTTTTGCCATTGGGCATGGATGGAATCGACCGGCGAATCCGTGCACCGCTTATAGCGCCAACGCTCGCACAATACCGCAACAAGCAATAGCAGACCCCATGGCGTCAGCGGCCAGTTTTGCAGTCCGCCGGCCAGTTGACCCAGCAAGCCGGCGCCTGTCAGCAAGAGCGCAAACACCAGGAGGGCAAGCCGCAGCATATTACAATTTTTCGGCAACAACCACCGTGCCGTAAGCCACGATTTCACTCATGGACTGGCCGATTTCAGACGAGTCGTAGCGCATCATCACGACCGCGTTTCCGCCCATGAGTCTGGCATTTCTCACCATGCGGTCCATTGCATGGCGGCGCGCTTCTTCCAGCAGCGATGTATATTCGGTGATTTCCCCGCCGATCAGGGAACGCAGACCGGCCATGATATTCCCGGCCAATCCGCGGCTGCGCACCACCAGTCCGAATACCGGCCCCTTGACTTCGACTATACGATAGCCGGCGATATTTTCGGTAGTGGTGACCAGCATGGCTTTTCTCCGTTTTTTTTGATCAACATACTATATCCCGGCGGCACATTTTTTGATACCGCCTATCGCTGGCGCCCAGGGCGATTGCATGAAGCTTTAACCGTATCGGCGTGGCCGATGTGCCAATAACGTCTGTAAACTTGCTCAGAAGGGCGTTTGCTCTCGATATTTGGACGGAATCATGACCAACGGCCCCGTATCGCTGCTCGAAGCTATTGGGCTTGGCAAGCTAAGTAGCCCCCAATAATTTATTGTGATGTCTGACTGCCCTGTCCGGCGCGCCGCGGCGTTGCTGTTACTGGGCCCGGATTGCGCTGCAATCCGTCCGCTCAGGTTCGCCATTCATTCATAATAAATTCCCGGGGCTACTTAGCCGTTCATGCAATCGCCCTGGCGGCCGCAGCCATGGGCCTTGCGGATTGCCAGGGATTTTGGTAAGATGCCGCCGTTGCGAAAATTGGGCGGTTAGTTCAGCTGGTTAGAATACTTGGTCGACATCCAAGGGGTCGCAGATTCGAATTCTGCACCGCCCACCACGTGAATGTGGTCAAAGTTTGAGCACAGGACACTCTCAGGTGTCCATTTTTTTGCCTGCCGCTGACGGCAGGCCGGGGCGCCGGCCCCGTCGTTTTACGACAGCCTACGATTTCGTCTTCAGCCCCGAACAGGCGCCGGGGCGCTTTTGCACCGCCACCAGATGGGTGACATCGTACTGCCCCATCCTGACGCCGGCATCCTTTTCCTCATACGCCTCGCTGCGCACGGTCAGTGCCGGCGCGATGACGGCGAGCCAGCGCGGCACGCCGATATCCTTGCGCACGCGGCTGTTTTCGGCCAGCACCACGACGTCGTTCGGCCTTTGCCCCATCACGATATGGGCCATCCAGACGTCGCGCGCCATCTGGGCGTTGATGGTGCCGGCCATCATCATCTCCGGCAGCATATTGCAATGGCTCTTGGCGATTTCCGTTTGCTGGCCGGCGCGCAGGTCGGCCGGCGGCGCTTCCAGGTGGTAGGCCGTCATCATCTTCGCATCGAAGGTGGTCTGGAAACCGTCGCGCACGACGCGGGAGACATCGGCGCGCGGCAGGTTGCCGGCCACCAGGCGCAACTGGTAAGTCAGCGCCAGGTCGATGACGGAGCGGTACATGGCCCAGTTCCAGCCCGGCCGCTGCATCACGCGGATCACGCATTCGGGATCGGCGCAATCCTTCTGCGCCTGATCGAGCAAATCCTGCTGGTCGGAATCGAACTGCTCCATGACGATGACTGGGCGCCAACCGGCGTCGACGCGGCGCTTCAATTCGGCGAAACGGTCGGCCTGCGCCTGCGCGTTGTCGCGCACTTCGCCCAGCAACAGCACTGGCGGATTCGAGATGCCGGCGGCGCTTGCGGCCGGGGCGGGAGCGGCGAAGGCGGCCGGAGGCGGTGGCGCCGGCAGCGGCGCCACCGCCGGCGCGCGGATTTCGTCGACCAGGCTACAGCCGCTCAGGACCAGGGTGGATGCCAGCACAAGCAGCCTGGCGCAGGCGGTGCGATTGTTTCGTGGGGGCAGGAGCATTCTTCGATACCAGGGTTGAAGTCGACAGGCGTCAAATTGTATACCCGCACCGGCTCCTCTCCCGAATCGCCGAAAAAGAAAGCTTCAAGGGCCAGCCCGATATTCGCCCTGCCGAGCACTGCTAGCGACGGGCAACGCCGCAGCGCGCCCGATATGGAAGACAAAAAACACAATTATTTATGAATGGGTACTTAGCCATTATGGCTGGCCATGCTACGACGAGCAACGCGCAAGCAGCGACGCATTACCTATTGGAATGTGCTCTTAACGCCCCCGGCTCGTCAGCTTGCATACTTCGTCGATATTGCTCAAGGCAATGCCGCTTTTAAAAGCCCGCGCTACGCATGCCGCCTTGGCCGGTCCGTTATCGGAAAGCACTACGAACAAGCCGAGCACGACGGCGATAGCACCCAGCATCAACAGCAAACCTTTGGTTAATTCTTTATTCATTGATCGTTGCCATTTGAGAAAAAACTCCAGACGCCAATGGCGCAAAGCCATTAATTCTCGCTTGGAAATTTATTTTACCTCAAAGCAATATTACTCAGGCTAGACGACGACTAAGATCGCAGCGTATCCTTGTGACGCTTCAAACTTTCACACGGCCTTGCCCAAGGCATAGTTGAAATCGTAAAAGTGCTTGCCGGCCTCTATCCTGATGCTGAGCTTGCCCGTCAATCCCTCCAGCTCGCCCGTGCCCGAATCGGCCACCACGGTGACGCTGAGGAAGGGCGCGCCCCGGTCCATGCTGCCGCTATGCTGCAGCACAAAGCTGCCGCGGCGGCCATCGAGGACGCCGTCCACCCGTTCCAGCGCGACATAGCCCGCCGAACCCTGCACCGCGCCCATGGCGCTGAGCATTTCGCCGCTGGCGCTGGCGTCGAGGGCGCCGTGGTAGCGCTTGTCCAGCGAAAAACGGCCGAGTCCGGCTGCGGCGGCTGAGGAAGCCGTCGCCGACAGGGGTTCGGGATGAAGTGTGACGTCGAATTCGCCGCTTGCCTGTGTCATGCCGTTCTCCGTGGCGGCCGCCCGGTACGGGAACCTCGAAAAACCGTAGCGAGCAAGCCCGATATCGTGTTGAGTAGCGGAGCCGTACGAAGGTACGGTGAGCAACGGAGACGCGAGAGCGGGCTGCGCAGTAGACTTTTCGAGGTTCCCGGTACGGGCTGCCGATGAATCAATAGGTGCTCACACTGTCGCCGGCTGGCCCTTGAGCACCGCGTACAGCTTGCTCATCGTCGACCAGTTGCGCGAGGTGACGGCGTCGCCCAGCAGCGTACCCATGGTCGAGGCGGCGCGGCTGGCCAGCACGCCGCCGGGGCACCAGACATAGGCGGCCCACTTGCCGGCGGCGAAGGCTTCCGGCGCCCAATCCTGCTTCAGCAAAGGCTTCAGCTTGCTCATATCGGCTGGATCGTTGAGCACCGACACCAGCAGCCTGGATGGATCGTCGGCCAGTGCATCCAGGCAATTTTCATTGATGATATCGCCGAACTGATCGGCGCAGAGCACGGTCGCGCGCGCCGCCACGCCGAGCTTCAGCACCAGCGCTTCCTCGATGCGCGTGGCCGATTCGGCCGGCGGCACGGTGGCGCCGCCAAATACCACGTTGCCGCTATTGAGCACCGTGCACACATCGGTATAACCGAGGTCGCTGACCAGCTTGCGCAGGTCAGCCATGGCCACCCGCTTGGCGCGCCCGACGTTGATGCCCCGTAACAGCGCTATTTGCTGCTCTGTATTCATCGATAGCCCCTTATATCCATCCGCAGCCCATTAATCTACCCTCGTTGCGCACGATATGTCGCCAGTCTGGGAGCGGATTTTTTATGCCCTCAGGCATGCTGCGGCGCGCCCGATTGCGCTTCCGGCGGCTTATCCGCCGGTAACTCCTGGGCTGGCGTCACGCCGGGAATGCGCAGTACGAAACTGGCGCCCTGCCCGACGGTGCTGCTGACCGCGATGCTGCCGCCGAATTGCTTGGCAACCAGGTTGAAGACGATGTTCAGCCCCAGGCCAGTGCCGCCCTGGCCGCGCCGCGTCGTCACGAAGGGGTCGAATACCTTGTCCAGCAACTCGGCCGGGATCCCCTTGCCGTCGTCGCTGACCTGCATCTCGATCCAGGCGCCGTCGCGGCGCACGCGGATATCGATATTGCCGCTCGCCTCGGCATCGAAGGCATGCTCGACGCAATTGAGCGTCAGGTTGGTGATCACCTGGGCCAGCGCGCCGGGATAGGTGTCGAGCACGATGTCGTCGGGACAGCTGATGTTTAGATGCAGATAGGACTTTTTCAGTTTCGGCTGCAGGCTCGAGACGACTTCGTTGATGTATTCCTTGAGGCCGAAGCGGCGCCGCGCCTCGCTGACCTGGTCGACGGCGATTTGCTTGAAACTGTGGATCAGGTGGGCGGCGCGGTAGGCGTTGTTCATGATCAGGCGCGTGCTTTCGCCGGCCGTTTCCAGGTAGCGCAGGATGTCCGACTTCTTGATGGCGCCGCTGCCGACTTGTTCGGCGATGGCGTCGGTGGCGTCGCGCAGCACCGAGGCGCTGGTCAGCGCAATCCCGACCGGGGTATTGATTTCATGGGCGACGCCGGCCACCAGGCTGCCCAGCGACGCCAGGCGCTCCGATTGCAGCAGCGATTCCTGGGTCTGGCGCAATTCGGCCATCGCCTGCGCCGTTTCCTGCTGGGAGCGGCGGGCGGCGTCCTCGGCGTCGCGGATGCGCTCGATGATCGACTTCAGCTTGCGTTGCACGGCGTTGAAGCCGCGGATCACGTCGCCCAGTTCGTCGCGCCGGTTTTCAGGCAATTCCTCGACTTCGTCACTGCCGCGCGTCGCCAGGTCGAACAAGCCGTCGCGCAACTGTTTCAATGGACCGAAGACGATGCGCAGGCTCAGCGCCAGCGCCGCCACCAGCACCAGGTCCAGCGCCAGCACTTCGAAGACCTTGCGTCTGACCTCGCCGGCCAGGGCGGCGTCGATCTGGTCGCGGCTGAAGTTGACCACCACCCGCCCTACCTCGACCGCCTTGCCGGCGGCGCTGGCGTCGCGGAACACCAGATTGGCCTCGGCCGGCACGCCGCCCGGCGCGGTGCCCTCGGGCAAGGGCACGATGCGTCCGGCGCGGTCGCGTAACTTGCCGGAAAACATGCCGACCGAGGCGTCGTAGACGCGGATCGACACCAGTTCCGGCGGCAGCATTTCGGCGCCGACGATGCTGTCGACCTTGGCCTTGTCCAGGTCCCACAGCGCCGAGGGCAAGCTGGTCTGCAAGCGCGTCAGCACGCCTTCACGCAGCCGCACATTGTTGGCTTCAAGTTCCTTGCCGAGGGAATATTGGGTGAAACTGCCGGAAATGCCGAGCAATACGGTGACGATCACGACGAACATCAGTGTCAGCCGGACTTGGATACCAAACATCGAACGCTTCCTCCCCTGCCACGTGCTTCGGCCGGCGCAGTGCGCGGCAAAAGGCTGGATTTGACGACCACATCCCAATGTACGGTATGGCCTGCGTCTTGGCAAGATCAACAAGATGGATAGCATAACCATCTTTGTACCGTCGCGGCGACACCGGCCCCGGCCGGCAGCGCCAGCCGAGACATTGCAGGTACGCAATGGTAAGATCGGCGCATCAGATGCAGGAAAACAAGGAGATAGCCATGACAGCCAGTCACCAGCACCTCGCGCTGGCCCAGGTCCAGGCGGGGATGATCTTGTCCGATGAGTTGCTCGATATCCAGGGCCATGTCCTGCTGCCGCAGGGAACCGTGCTGACCGACGCCATGCTGGCGCTGATGCCGCGCCACGGCATCGCGGCGCTGCCCATCGTGCGCAGCGGCGTCTCGGACGAAGAACTGGCGCTGCGGCGCGAACGCCACCGGCAAGGCCTGGCGCGCCTGTTCCGCAAAAACGATCCCGGCAGCGACGCCGACTGGGCCACCGGCCTGCTGCGCCGCTTCGCCGAGGTTTACCGACTGGGCAAGGAGGCCGAGGAATGACTACCATGCTGACTTACGACGACGTCGTCGCCAACCTGGAAGACTTGCCTTCGCTGCCGGCGGTGGTGATGGAATTGCTCGACAGCATAGACCAGGAAGACATCGATATTTCCGTGCTGGCCAAAAAGGTGTCGCACGACCAGGCCCTGACTGCCAAGACCCTGCGCCTGGCCAATTCCTCGCTGTACGGCCTGCAGGTGAAGGTGACCACGATACAGCAGGCGATCACCTATCTCGGTTTCCAGACCACGCGCAACCTGATCACCGCGGCAGCCATCACCGGCTGCTTCCCCGAAGGCTTGTGCGCCGGGTTCGACGACAAGGCCTTTTGGCGCCATTCGATCGCCACGGCGTCCTGCGCCAAGGTGCTGGCGCGGCAGATGCGCTTCAACCAGGATTACGCCTTCACCGCCGGCTTGCTGCACGACATAGGCCGGCTGGTGCTGGTCAGTTGCTTCCCGCAGCATTTCGAGCGCGTGCTGGTGCACCGCGCCGCGCACGACTGCTACACGCTGGACGCCGAACGCGCCGTGCTTGGCATCGACCATATCGATGCGGGGCTGGCCTTGGCCGAACGCTGGAATTTTTCCGACACGATGCGCCTGGCCATTGCCGGCCACCATGAACCGGAAACGCCGGGGGCGGGCTTCCTGGCGACCATCATCCACGTCGCCGACGCCATGGTCCATGCGCTCGACCTGGCGCAGGCGCCGGACGACCTGGTGATGCCGGTGTCGACGGTGGCCTGGACGGCCCTGGGGCTGGATGAAGAAGCCTGTCTGCAACTGTTCCGCGAAACCGAATTGAATTACGAGGAAATTATGATGGTGCTGCTGTCTTGAGGGAAGGCTGGCCCTGGGGGCGCGGGCGCCGGCTGAAGAGGGTGGCAAAGCGCGGAGGGAAAAAAACGCCGGAACGCTGCGGTTCCGGCGGCGGGCCCTGTACAACCGGCCGGTCGATCAATGGGCGTAGTTCGAAGGTTCCTGCGCCGGAGTGCGGTCTTCCGGTTTTGGACGGCCTTGCGCATCGGACAGACGATACTTGGTGCGGCGATCGCCCATCAGGTCGCGCAGGTCGCGGATGCTCATGCCGGTCACTTCATGCATGCGTATCAGTAAGGACGCCCCCACAGGCAAGCGGTGGTGACGAATCTTGCTGATGACCGGCGGCGCCACTTCGAGCAGGCGCGACAGCGCTGCATCGTTCTTCAGTTGCATTTTCCCGAGCAGGATGTCGAGCAAGTGGTTAGGGTTATAACTTTCTTGAGAAGCAAGAGAATGGTGTGCCATGATTTTCCTCGTCTAGTAAGTGTTGAAATAATGCTGCTTTGAACTTAAGGAAGACTTAGTTCTGAAAGATAAGTTCCACAAAATTTAATTCATACGCCGGTCTGGCAACGGGCCCACGAACTCTTCCTCCAAGCACCAATTAGGCAGACCCAAGTGAGTCAAGATACTGCGCCTTCTCTTTATCTAAATTGTTTTTAATGCAAAATTTTAGCCCAAAAAAAGCCCGTTCCAGTGAATGCCGCCATGGTCGACGTTGTTCAATATCAACGTCTCTGCTAGTTACGTTAGCAACAATGCCATTTCAACACATGACGGCAATGAATGGCGCACGCAAGAACAGGAAGTAACTTGTTACAAATCAATGTCTTAGAGAATTGAGCGAAAGCGCCGTCTTACATTCGCATTTCTCCCGGCAGACCCAGGCGGACAGTCCGGTGATTTTGGCCGGCCCGGCGAAATTACGTTAAACTGGCGCCTCGCCCGAGGACAACAGACTAGGTAAGCGCCCTACCCCATGCAGAAAAAAGTATTCATCAAAACCTTCGGCTGCCAGATGAACGAGTATGACTCGGACAAGATGGCGGACGTGCTTGGCGCCTCCGATGGCCTGGTACGGACCGACACGCCGGAGGATGCCGATGTCATCTTGCTCAACACTTGCTCGGTACGCGAAAAGGCCCAGGAAAAGGTGTTTTCCGACCTCGGCCGCCTGCGCGAACTGAAACTGGCCCGGCCCGACCT
>DASYLQ010000020.1:0-2583 GCA_036009485.1 Janthinobacterium sp. | reverse complement strand
CGATCGATTTCCGGCGGCCGCAGGTCAGCGATTTCTTCGTCGAAAATGCGATCTACTGGCTGTGCGAATTCCGCTTCGATGGCTTGCGCTTCGATGCGGTGCACGCAATCAGCGAACAGGCATGGCTGAACGAACTGGGCGGCCGCATACGCGCCGCGGTCGGCGACCAGCGTCATGTGCATCTGGTGCTGGAGCACGATGGCAATGCCGCGCATCTTCTGGGCAATACGGTCGACGCGCCGTTCAACGCGCAATGGAACGACGACGGCCATCATGTGCTGCACGTATTGCTGACCGGCGAGCAGGACCACTACTACCGCAATTATTGCGATCGCACCACCGAGCAACTGGCGCGCTGCCTGGCCGAAGGCTTCGTCTATCAGGGCGAAACGATACAGACCACCGACGAGCCGCGCGGCGAGCCGAGCGCGCATCTGCCGCCGTCGGCCTTCGTGCTGTTCCTGCAGAATCACGACCAGATCGGCAACCGCGCATTCGGCGACCGCCTGGCGACACTGTCACGGCCAAGCGCCTTGCGCGCAGCGATGGCGCTGCTGCTGCTGTCGCCGCAGGTCCCGCTGCTGTTCATGGGCGAGGAATTCGGCGCCAGGCAGCCGTTTCTGTATTTCACCGATCACACGCCGGAGCTGGCGGAGGCGGTGCGCGAGGGACGGCGCGAGGAATTTGCCGGCTTCGCCGCTTTCGCCGATCCGCAGCAGCGTGAAAAGATTCCCGACCCGAACGACCCTGCCACCTTCCGCCAGTCGATTCCGGTCGAAGGCGAGGATGCCGCCGCATGGCGCACATGGACGCAAACCTTGCTCGCCGTGCGCCGCACCCGCATCGTGCCGCAGCTTGCGGACTGCCGCGCGCTCGGCGCCTGTGTGCTGGGCGATGCCGCGGTCGCCGCGCGCTGGCAGCTGGCCGACGGCAACGTGCTGACGCTCGCGCTCAACCTGGCGCCAGCCGCGCTTGAGGTGAAACTCGACGGCTTCGCCAGAACCGGCGGCGCCGATCTGCTGTTTGAAACCGAAGGCGCGCTGGCCGCGCTCGGCGACGACCGCCTGCCGGCCGACGCCTTCCTTGCATTGCTGGAGCCCGCTGCATGAGTGCGCACATGAATGCCGGAACGCCTCCCCAGACCGAAGCCAGTGAAGCGCTGTGCCGGCTGGCAGAAGCCGCCGGCCTGTCGGTTGAATGGACCGATGCCTTTGGCAAGCCGCAATATGTATCGGCCGCGACTCTGCGCAAGGTGCTGAGCGCGCTGCAACTGGACTGCGATGACGATGCCGCCTGCGCAGCCTCGATCGCCATGCTGGCCGAGGAAGAAGGCACGCTGGCGCTGCCGCCGCTGATCACTGCCGACGTCGGCCGCGAAATCGAACTGTCGCCGCATGCCGAGGTGCACGGCGAACCCTACCGCATCGAGATGGAAGACGGCGGCGAACAGAGCGGCCGCATTGCCGACCATGACGGGCGCCCGGCGCGCCTGCCGGCAATCGACCGCATCGGCTATCACCGCCTGTATATCGGTGAGCGTCATGTCCTCGTTCTGGCGGTTGCGCCGCCGCGCTGCTACACGGTGGCTGACGCCGTGGCAGACTCGGAGGCATCGCCGCATCTGTGGGCGCTGGCGGCACAACTGTATTCGCTGCGCCGTGAAGACGGCGACGGCAAGACCGGCGATGCCGGCCTGGGCGACTTCACCGCGCTGGAAGTGCTCGCGCGTTCCGCCGCGGCGCACGGCGCTGCCGCGATCGCGATCAGTCCGGTGCATGCGATGTTCAGCGCCAATCCGTATCAATACAGCCCCTACGGCCCGTCCAGCCGCCTGTTCTTCAACGTGATGCACATCGACCCTGCCGCGGTCGAGGGCGAGGAAGCGCTGGCCGCATCGATCACGCGCCTCGATGCCGAGCAGGAACGCCGGCGCCTGCATGCCTGCGACCTGGTCGACTGGCCGGCCGCCGCGCGCTGGCGGCTGACGATCCTGCGCGACCTGTTCGACCATTACGATATACACAGCGAGGGCTGGAAGGAATTCCAGGCGTTCCGCATCGAAGGCGGCATGGCGCTGGAAGATCACGCACGCTTCGAGGCGCTGCATGCGGCGATGCGTGAACAGGGTATCCACGGCAGCTGGCACGAGTGGCCCGAGCCGTACCGCGATCCGCGCAGCGACGGCATGCTGGCCTTTGTCGAGGCGCACGACACTGACATCATGTTCCATGCATTCCTGCAGTGGCAGGCCACGCGCGGACTGCAGCATGCGCAGCAGAGCGCGCGCGCCGCCGGCATGCGCATCGGCCTGATCACCGATCTGGCGGTCGGCGCCGAAAGCAGCGGCAGCCAGGCATGGAGCCGGCAGCATCAGATGCTAAAGGGTCTGTCGGTCGGCGCACCGCCGGACGTCCTCGGTCCACAGGGGCAGAACTGGGGCCTGGCCGCGTTTTCGCCGCGCGCACTGCAGCAATACGGTTTTCAGGCCTACATCGAAATGCTGCGCGCCGCCTTTCATTACGCCGGCGGCGTGCGCATCGATCATATCCTCGGTCTGATGCGTCTGTGGCTGGTGCCGCAAGG
>DASYLQ010000019.1:0-13273 GCA_036009485.1 Janthinobacterium sp. | reverse complement strand
GACATGGCAGAGTTTTTGACGGAACTCGAGCATGAAGTCCATGTCACCAGTTCGGCTGGCGATATGTGGGAGGCGCTTAGTCTCGGCAACATCGGCGTCGTCGTGCTCGACCTGGGGCTGCCGGACGAAGATGGCTTCAATGTCATCCCGCGCATGCGCCAGCTGTATCCGCAGATCGGGGTGCTGGTGCTGACCGGGCGCGTCGCCTTCGACGCCAGGATCCTTGGCCTGCGCCTGGGGGCCGACCATTACCTGACCAAGCCGATCAAATTCCCCGAGCTGGCGGCGCACATCGAAGCGCTGGACCGCCGCGTCGCGCCGAAGGAAGTGGCGCCTGAACCGGGCAAATGGACGCTGAAAATCAGTGCGCGCCAGCTGGAGCTGATGGGCGCCGTGATTCCGCTGACTGAAAAGGAATTCAATTTCCTGCACCTGCTGACCATCAACACGCGCCCGGTGCCGCGCGAAGTGATCGTGGCCGGCATGGGCGGCGACGATCCCGACGCCGGCCGCCGCGTCGACATGCTGGTCTATCGCCTGCGCAAGAAGGCGCGCAGCGGCCTGGGCCAGGATCTGCCGCTGCGCAGCGCCTATGGAGAGGGTTACAGTCTCTCCGCCAGCTTTAATCTTTCCTGAAGGTTAATTGGGGCCATAGCCGCCCCGAAGCGGCTTTGTGGCGAATAACTGCGTAAAATTGGGGCTTTCCAGCCCCTTTTTTTCGCCATGGCCCGCCTGCCCCGCCTCATCATTCCTGCCCAGCCGCATTATGTCATTCAACGCGGTAACAATGGCTGGGCTGTTTTCCAGGACAGCGAGGACTACAGCGCCTTCCTCGGCTGGCTGCGCACCGGCGCCCGGACGTTCAAGGTGGCGGTCCACGCCTATGTCCTGTTGCCCGATCAATTGCAATTGCTGGTCTCGCCGGCCGACGAGAAGGGCCTGGGCCAGTTGATGCAATGGCTGGGCCGTTATTACGTTCCCTATTTCAACCAGAAATACGGCCGCAGCGGCACCTTGTGGAGCGGGCGGTATAAAACCTCGCTGATCGATCCGGAAAACTATTTCATGCCGTGCAGCCGCTACCTCGAGTTCACGCCGGTGCAAAACGGCCTGGCCGGCGCAGCGTCCGGCTACGCCTGGTCGAGTTATGCCCACCATAGCGGCGTCCGTGCCGATCCGCTGATCACCGACCATGCCTTGTTCTGGGCCTTGGGCAACACGCCATTCGATCGCGAAGCCGCCTACCGGACCTTGACGGAGCAAGCTTTAAGCCCGGAGCAGGTAAGGACCATTGAGGCGGCCGTGCTGAAAGGCTGGCCGCTGGGCTCGGATAAATTCAAGAAAGCCCTGGAGCACAAGCTCAAGCGCCAGGTGTTGCCGGCCAAACGCGGCAGACCTTTCAAAGCCGTGGCCGCCGCTGTGAAAGATAGTGCTTCATAGTTACTTGACAATCATTTAAAAGAAATTGCAAAGCGATAAAATTTCTTCAAACGGATTTTGCTCTGTCCCTATTTAAATTTTCAGGCGACGCTAGATGGATTAATTCAACTCCGACCCTATTTATTTTTATTGAGTTTTTTATTGCGTTGGACTACTCTGCACTTTCGACTCAAAAAAGCAGCGGAGAAATGATGATTGCGCAAGGTTTGTACGACCCATCCAACGAGCACGATGCCTGCGGCGTCGGTTTTGTCGCCCATATCAAAGGCAACAAGACCCACTCGATCATTGAACAGGGCTTGCTGATCCTGAAAAACCTGGATCACCGGGGCGCGGTCGGTGCCGACAAGCTGATGGGCGATGGCGCCGGCATCCTGATCCAGATCCCCGACCAATATTTCCGCGACGAAATGGCCAAGCAGGGCGTGGAATTGCCACCTCCCGGCGAATACGGGGTCGGCATGGTCTTCTTGCCGAAGGAAAATGCTTCGCGCATCGCTTGCGAACAAGAAATCGAGCGCGCCGTGCGCATCGAAGGCCAGGTCGTGCTGGGCTGGCGCAATGTGCCGGTCGATTGCGACATGCCGATGTCGCCGACGGTGCGGGCGAAAGAACCGGTGATCCGCCAGATCTTCATCGGCCGCGGCCCGGACATCATGGTCACCGATGCGCTGGAGCGCAAACTGTATGTGATCCGCAAATCCTCGGGCCACGCGATCCAGGCCTTGAAACTCTTGCACGGCAAGGAATTCTTCGTGCCGTCGATGTCGGCGCGCACCATTGTTTACAAGGGCTTGCTGCTGGCCGACCAGGTCGGCGTGTATTACAAGGACTTGCAGGACGCCCGCTGCATTTCGGCCCTGGCGCTGGTGCACCAGCGTTTCTCGACCAATACCTTCCCCGAATGGCCGCTGTCGCACCCTTACCGTTTGCTCGCGCATAACGGCGAGATCAACACCGTCAAGGGCAATTTCAACTGGATGCGCGCGCGCGAAGGCGTGATGAAGTCGGCCGTGCTGGGCGAAGACCTGCAAAAGCTCTTCCCGCTGATCTATGAAGGCCAGTCGGACACCGCCTGCTTCGACAATGCGCTGGAATTGCTGATCATGGCCGGCTATCCGATCGCCCAGGCGATGATGATGATGATCCCGGAAGCCTGGGAAAACCATACGACGATGGACGACAACCGCCGCGCCTTCTATGAATACCATGCGGCGATGATGGAGCCGTGGGACGGCCCGGCCGCGATGGCCTTCACCGACGGCCGCCACATCGGCGGCACCCTGGACCGCAACGGCTTGCGCCCGGCGCGCTATATCGTCACCGACGACGACCTGGTGGTGATGGCCTCGGAATCGGGCACCCTGCCGATTCCGGAATCGAAAATCATCCAGAAATGGCGTTTGCAGCCCGGCAAGATGTTCTTGATCGACCTGGAAGCCGGCCGCATCATCGACGACAAGGAACTCAAGGACACCTATGCCAACGCCAAGCCCTACAAGGCGTGGATCAACTCGGTGCGCATCAAGCTCAATGAAATCAAGCTCAGCGAGAGCCAGCTCGGGCATAACCGCGTCAAGTACGCCAGCGCGCCCGGCGAAAAAGCCCCGCCGTCCCTGCTCGACCGCCAGCAAGCGTTTGGCTACACCCAGGAAGACTTGAAATTCCTGATGGCGCCGATGGCCGTCGCCGCCGAGGAAGCGATCGGTTCGATGGGCAACGACTCGCCGCTGGCCGTGATGTCGAACAAGTTAAAGCCCCTGTATAACTACTTCAAGCAATTGTTTGCCCAGGTGACCAACCCGCCGATCGACCCGATCCGCGAAGCGATGGTGATGTCGCTGGTCTCCTTCATCGGACCGAAGCCGAACCTGCTGGACACGAATAACGTCAACCCGCCGATGCGCCTCGAAGTGTCGCAGCCGGTGCTGGGGTTCGACGACATGGCGCGCCTGCGCAATATCAGCCTGCACACGGGCGGCAAGTTCAAGTCGTATGAGCTGGATATCTGCTATCCGCTGGCCTGGGGCAAGGAAGGCGTGGAAGCCTGCCTGGCTTCGCTGTGCGCCGAAGCGGTCGACGCCGTCAAGTCCGGCCACAACATCCTGATCGTCTCGGATCGCTCGATCGGCGCTGAACAAGTCGCGATCCCCGCGCTTCTGGCGACATCCACCGTGCATCAGCACTTGGTCAGCCAGGGTTTGCGGGCCTCGACGGGCCTGGTGGTGGAAACCGGCTCGGCGCGCGAAACCCACCATTTCGCCCTGCTGGCCGGTTATGGCGCGGAAGCCGTCCATCCCTACCTGGCGATGGAAACCCTGGTCGAACTGGCGCAGGGCATGACGGGCGACCTGTCCGCCGACACGGCGCTGTACAACTACATCAAGGCCGTCGGCAAGGGCTTGATGAAGGTGATGTCGAAGATGGGCATCTCGACCTATATGTCGTATTGCGGCGCGCAAATCTTCGAAGTCGTCGGCCTCAACAAGTCGCTGGTCGACAAGTATTTCAAGGGTACGGCGACAAATATCGAAGGCATCGGCTTGTTCGAAGTGGCGGAAGAAGCCTTGCGCCTGCATAACTTGGCTTTCGGCAACGATCCCTTGCTGGCAACGAATCTCGACGCCGGCGGCGAATACGCCTTCCGCGTGCGCGGCGAAGACCATATGTGGACGCCGGATGCGATCGCCAAGCTGCAGCACTCTACGCGCAGCAACAATTTCTCCAGCTACAAAGAATACGCCCAGTTGATCAACGACCAGAGCCGCCGCCACATGACCTTGCGCGGTTTGTTCGAGTTCAAGCTCGACCCGGCCAAGGCGATCCCGCTGGACGAAGTCGAACCGGCCAGGGAAATCGTCAAGCGCTTCGCCACCGGCGCCATGTCGCTCGGCTCGATCAGCACCGAAGCCCACGCCACCCTGGCGGTGGCGATGAACCGCATCGGCGGCAAGTCGAACACCGGCGAAGGCGGCGAAGATCCGAACCGCTATACCCAGGAATTGAAGGGCATCCGCATCAAGCAGGGCGAAACCATGGCGTCCGTGATCGGCGCCGAGCAAGTCGTCGTCGACATCCCGCTGCAGGAAGGCGACTCCATGCGTTCGCGCATCAAGCAAGTGGCGTCCGGGCGTTTCGGCGTGTCGGCCGCCTACCTGAATTCGGCCGACCAGATCCAGATCAAGATGGCGCAGGGCGCGAAACCGGGCGAAGGCGGCCAGTTGCCTGGCCATAAGGTCAGCCAGTACATCGCCAGCCTGCGCGTGTCGGTGCCGGGCGTCGGCCTGATTTCGCCGCCGCCGCACCACGACATTTATTCGATCGAAGACCTGGCCCAGTTGATCCACGATTTGAAGAACGCCAATCCGCGCGCCTCGATCTCGGTCAAGCTGGTCTCCGAAGTGGGCATCGGCACGGTCGCCGCCGGCGTCACCAAGGCCAAGGCTGACCACGTCGTCGTGGCCGGCCATGACGGCGGCACCGGCGCTTCGCCGCTGTCTTCCGTCAAGCACGTCGGCACGCCGTGGGAGTTGGGTCTCGCCGAGACGCAGCAGACGCTGGTGCTGAACGGTTTGCGCAGCCGCATCCGCGTGCAAGCCGACGGCCAGATGAAAACCGGGCGCGACGTCGTCATCGCCGCCATGCTGGGCGCCGACGAGATTGGCTTCGCCACGGCGCCGCTGGTGGTCGAAGGCTGCATCATGATGCGCAAATGCCATTTGAACACTTGCCCGGTCGGCGTCGCCACCCAGGATCCCGTGCTGCGCGCCAAGTTCTCCGGCAAGCCTGAATACGTCGTCAATTATTTCTTCTTCGTCGCCGAAGAGGCGCGCCAGTTGATGGCGCAGATGGGCATCCGCACGTATGACGAGTTGATCGGCCGCGTCGACTTGCTCGACAAATCCAAGGCGATCACGCACTGGAAGGCGCGCGGACTGGATTTCTCGGCCATCTTTCACCGGCCGGAAGTGGGTGCCGGCGAAGCTATCCACCATACCGAGCAGCAAGACCACGGCCTGGAAAAGGCGCTCGACCACAAGTTGATCGCCCAAGCCCGGGCGGCGCTGGAAAAAGGCGAGCGGGTCTCCTTCATTTCGCCTTGCCGCAACGTCAACCGCACCGTCGGCACCATGCTGTCGGGCGAAGTGGCGAAGAAATACGGCCATGCCGGCTTGCCGGACGACACCATCCACATCCAGTTGCAGGGCACGGCCGGCCAATCCGCCGGGGCCTTCCTGGCGCACGGCATCACGCTCGACCTGGTCGGCGAAGGCAACGACTATGTCGGCAAGGGCTTGTCGGGCGGACGCATCATCGTGCGGCCGAATACCGAGTTCCGCGGCTGGGCGGTGGATAACATCATCGTCGGCAACACCGTCCTGTACGGCGCCATCGCCGGCGAAGCCTTCTTCAACGGCGTGGCCGGCGAACGTTTCGCGGTGCGCAACTCGGGCGCCACCGCGGTCGTCGAAGGCTTGGGCGACCATGGTTGCGAATACATGACAGGCGGCACCGTCGTGGTGCTGGGCGAGACCGGCCGCAATTTCGCCGCCGGCATGTCGGGCGGCGTCGCCTTCGTCTACGATCCGAAAGGCGATTTCGCCAAGCGCTGCAATACCACGATGGTGACGCTGGAAGCCGTGCTGACCGCTACCGAGCAGCAAGTCGACCGCAACGCCTGGCACAGCCAGCACCGCGACGGCACGCCGGAAGCCGATGAAGTGATCCTGAAGCGCTTGATCGAGCGCCACTTCAAGCATACCGGCAGCACCCGCGCCCGCTTCCTGCTGGACGACTGGGCGGCCGGCCGCGCCAAGTTCGTCAAGGTCTTCCCGAGCGACTACAAGCGGGCGCTGATCGAGATGGCGGAGAACGCCGTGCTGGAAGCGCAGCCGATCGCCGCCTGATTGAATATGAATAGGGACGGGGCCGCGCGCTCCGTCCGGAAAAAAACAAAGGATTATCGTGGGTAAAATCACCGGTTTTATGGAATTCAAGCGCCAGGATGAGGCTTATCTGCCGCCGCCCGAGCGCCTCAAGAACTATAAGGAATTCGTGCTGCAGCTGAGCGACCAGCAAGCCACCGTGCAAGGCGCGCGCTGCATGGATTGCGGCATCCCTTTTTGCAACACTGGCTGTCCGGTCAACAATATCATCCCCGACTGGAATGACCTGGTATATCACGGCAATTACCGCGAAGCGCTGGAAGTCTTGCATTCCACCAATAATTTCCCGGAGTTCACAGGCCGCGTCTGTCCGGCGCCCTGCGAATCGGCCTGCACCCTGGGTATTCACGAAGATCCGGTCGGCATCAAGTCGATCGAACGCAAGATCATCGACAAGGGCTGGGAGCACGGCTGGGTGACGCCGCAGCCGGCCGGCTTCAGTACCGGCAAGACCGTCGCCGTGGTCGGTTCCGGCCCGGCCGGCCTGGCGGCGGCGCAGCAACTGGCGCGCGCCGGCCATGCGGTGACGGTGTTCGAAAAAAGCGACCGCATCGGCGGCTTGCTGCGCTATGGCATTCCCGACTTCAAGATGGAAAAAACACATATCGACTTGCGTATCCAGCAGATGGAAGCGGAAGGCGTCAAGTTCCGCACCAGCGTCTTGATCGGCAAGGATTTCCCGGCCAACGTCAATAACTGGGCCAAGGAAACCATTTTCCCGGAAGACTTGGAAAAGGATTTCGACGCCGTCATCCTGGCCGGCGGCGCCGAGCAGCCGCGCGACTTGCCGGTGCCGGGCCGCGCATTGAAGGGCGTGCATTTCGCCATGGATTTTTTGCCGCTACAAAACAAGGTCAACGCCGGCGACAAGTTGAAGGACCAGATCAAGGCCGGCGGCAAGCATGTCGTCGTCATCGGCGGCGGCGATACCGGCTCCGACTGTGTCGGCACCTCGAACCGCCACGGCGCCGCTTCGGTGGCCCAGTTCGAACTCATGCCGCAGCCGCCGGAAAAGGAAAACAAGGAGCTGGTCTGGCCTTACTGGCCGACCAAGTTGCGCACCTCCTCTTCGCACGAGGAAGGTTGCGAGCGCGACTGGGCCGTGGCCACCAAGCGTTTCGAAGGCAAGGGCGGCAAGGTGGAAAAGCTGATCGCCTGCCGCGTCGAGTGGAAGGATGGCAAAATGATCGAAATGCCAAACTCGGAATTCGAGATGAAGGCCGACCTGGTCTTGCTGGCGATGGGCTTTGTATCCCCGGTGCAGCAGGTGCTGGACGCTTTCGGTGTCGAGAAAGATGCGCGCGGCAACGCCAAGGCGAGCACCGACGGCGAGGGTTGCTATCAGACCTCGGCGGCGAAGGTCTTCGCCGCTGGCGATATGCGCCGCGGCCAGTCGCTGGTGGTGTGGGCCATCCGCGAAGGTCGCCAGTGCGCCCGCGCGGTCGATGAGTTCCTGATGGGCTCATCGCTGCTGCCGCGCTGAGCGCGCATGCCGCGAGCCTGGATCCGGGCTTGCGGCATAGTGATACATTAGTATTAAGAAATTATTAAGCAATAAGCAGTCAGCCGGCAGCCCGGCAGCCCGGCAATACCGTCGGCCTTGAGCATCGTTTCGGCCGCACCCGCTTGTGCCGGCAAGCGCGCCCGGCGCCGCGGCTGTGACCGGGCGCGTTTATATCTTTTCCCATTTGCCTTCGTGTTCCCCTACTCATTAAAGGCACGTCGGCCTACATGCGCAGTGCAACATTTTTTACAATTGATTATCTGACTTACGGTTCATTAGTGTTGTATTCTCAATCCCGTCCCTGCCACCGAGGGGGGCGCCTGCAGAGATTGGCGTTTCTGCACTACAATACGCCATTAAAAAAAATGAGCTTAGTCGTGTCAAATCTAGTAGAAATCCGCGATTTACATTTTGCCTATGGAGAACGGCCGATTTTGTCTGGCCTTCGCATGGACTTCCCGCGCGGAAAAGTTGTAGCGATCATGGGTGGTTCCGGCAGCGGCAAGACCACGGTCCTGCGCCTGATCGGCGGCCAGTTGCGTCCCAACTCAGGCTCGATCGACGTCGATGGCCAGATCGTGCATACGCTCGACACCGACGCCCTGTACCGCTTGCGCCGCAAGATGGGCATGCTGTTCCAGCACGGCGCCCTGTTTACCGACTTGACGGCGTTTGAAAACGTCGCCTTCCCGCTGCGCGAGCATACCGACTTGCCGGAAGAGCTGATCCGCAACCTGGTGCTGATGAAGTTGAACGCTGTCGGCTTGCGCAATGCCGCCCAGCTCAAGCCGGCCGAGATTTCCGGCGGCATGGGCCGCCGCGTTGCCCTGGCGCGCGCCATTGCGCTCGATCCCGAGCTGATCATGTACGATGAACCGTTCGCCGGCCTGGATCCGATTTCGATGGGTGTCACCGCCAACCTGATCCGCAACCTGAACGATGCGCTCGGTTCGACCTCTATCCTGGTCTCGCATGACGTCAAGGAATGTTTTACCATCGCCGATTATGTGTATTTCTTGTCGCTCGGAAAAATCGTCGCCAGCGGCACGCCTGAGGAAATGCTGAAGTCGGCCCACCCTTACGTCAAACAATTCGTCAATGCGGAGCCGGATGGCCCGGTGCCCTTCCATTACCCGGGCAAATCGCTGGCGGATGACCTGGGCCTGGGAGTGGCGCAATGATCGTCGTGAATTTTTTCGGCGCCATCGGCGCCTGGTTGCACCGCAGCCTGGCCGGCCTGGGCTTCGCCACCCGGGCTTTTTTCACCATCTTGCGTGCTTCCGGCAGCGTCTGGCGCCGCCCGCGTCTGGTGATCGAGCAACTGCATTTCCTCGGCAATTATTCGATGCTGATCATTGCCGTGTCCGGCATGTTCGTCGGCATGGTGCTGGGCTTGCTGGGCTATTACACGCTGAATAAATACGGTTCGGAACAGGCGCTCGGTCTGCTGGTGGCCCTGGCCCTGACGCGCGAACTGGGGCCGGTCGTCACCGGCTTGCTGTTCGCCGGCCGCGCCGGCACCTCGCTGACCGCCGAAATCGGATTGATGAAGGCCGGCGAGCAATTGTCGGCGATGGAAATGATGGCCGTAAACCCGATCCAGCGCGTACTGGTGCCGCGTTTCTGGGCCGGCGTGATCGCCATGCCCATCCTCGGCACGATTTTCACGGCGGTCGGCATCATCGGTGGCTACCTGGTCGGCGTGCAGCTGATCGGGGTCGACGAAGGCGCGTTCTGGTCGCAGATGCAAAACGGCGTCGACCTGTGGCAGGATATCGCCAACGGCGTGCTGAAAAGCCTGGCCTTCGGCATCGCCGCCACCTTCGTCGCGCTATTCCAGGGATACCAGGCCCAGCCGACGCCGGAAGATGTCTCGGGCGCGACCACGCGCACGGTGGTGATTTCGTCATTGACGATCCTGTGCCTGGACTTCCTGATGACCGCCCTGATGTTCAGCAAATAAAGCTTCGGCAAGGATTCAGCAAAGATTTAGCAACAAGCATGTCGTCAGCCGTTCCGCATGGGATGCCGCTGGCAATCCGGTAAGGTTGGCAGCATACAGGCTGCTGCAAGAAGAAAAATTATTTAGGAATGAGTTATGGAACGTAAATCGGCAGTGGATGTCTGGGTGGGCTTGTTTGTCGTCTTGGGTGCGGTTGCGCTGGTCTTCCTGGCACTGAAAGCGGGTAACATGAGCACTCTATCGTTCAGCAAGACCTATAGCATCAGCGCCAAGTTCGACAATATCGGCGGCCTCAAGGCGCAGGCGCCGGTGAAGGGCGCCGGCGTCGTGGTGGGGCGCGTCTCGAACATCAAATTTGACGACAAGAATTATCAGGCGCTGGTAACCTTGGATATCCAGACCGACTTTAAGTTTCCCAAAGATAGTTCGGCAAAGATTTTGACGGCAGGTTTGTTGGGCGAGCAATATATAGGTATCGAAGCGGGCGGCGACACCAACAATATGGTGGCCGGCGATAAAATCAGCAGGACCCAATCCGCCACCGTGCTGGAAGACCTGATCAATCAGTTCATCTACAGCAAGGCCGCGGAAGGAAAGGACAGCAACAAATGACCCATATGGCAACGGCGGCAACGGCGGCAGCGGCAAAAAAAATCGCATTGCGGCGCATCGGGCTGCTGCTGGCCTTGGGCGCGGCCCTCAGCGGTTGCGCGACCACGGCCGCCAACCCGAACGACCCGTTCGAGGGTTTTAACCGGGCCATGTTCAGCTTCAACGACACGCTCGACAAAGCTGCCCTGAAGCCGGCCGCCACGGCTTACACGACCGTGCTGCCATCCTTCGTCCAGACCGGGATCGGCAATTTCTTTGGCAATCTGGCCGATGTCTGGACCGCGGCGAACAATCTTTTGCAAGGCAAGGGGGACGCCGGGATGTCCGACATTTCCCGCGTGGCGATCAACTCGACTTTCGGTGTTCTGGGTTTTTTCGACCTCGCATCGAAAGCCGGTTTGCCGAAGCATAGCGAGGATTTCGGCCAGACCCTGGGAACCTGGGGCGTCGGTTCCGGTCCATTCGTGATGCTGCCCTTGTTTGGCCCGTCGACCTTGCGCGATACGGTGGCCTTGCCGCTGGACGTGTACGGCGATCCCTGGGCTTACAAGAGTCCTGTGTATATTCGCAATACGGGTACGGCCGTGCGTCTCGTCGACAAGCGCGCCGCGTTGCTGGATGCGTCGAACTTGCTGGAAGACGCCGCGCTGGACCGTTATGAATTCATCCGCGACGGCTATCTGCAGCAACGCCAGAGCAAGATCGACGATGGCGAAAGCCGCCCCGAACCGCAGCGCAAGGACGATGCCCCGGCCAGTCCCGACCCGGCCGGCGCCGGCGTCAAGCCGCCATCGGCGGCAATTGTAGCCCCTGTAGCCCCGGCGTCATCCGATGCGGTGGCTGAAGAGTTAACCAAGGACACACCGGCTGCGGCCAACGCCAGCCTGTAATCCTTAAGACCACAACCTAGAGGTAAAGCGACATGAAACTGATCAAACAACTTATTGCCTTCGCCGCCCTGGCCTTTGCTTTCGGCGCCCATGCCGTTCCCGCCGACGAAGCGCCGGACGCGCTGGTCAAGCGCATCAGCAACGACGTCATCAACACCGCCAAGGCCGACAAGGAAATCCAGGCCGGCAACCAGCGGCGCGTGATGGACCTGGTCGAGAGCAAGATCCTGCCTTACGTCGATTTCGAACGCATGACTTCGCTGGCGGCCGGCCGCTACTGGCGCGACGCCACCCCCGACCAGAAGGCCCAGTTGTCGGCCCAGTTCCGCGACTTGCTGATCTTTACCTACGCCGGCGCGCTGTCGCAAATCAAGAATGAAACCGTGGAATTCAAGCCCTTGCGCGCCGATCCGGCCGATACCGACGTCGAAGTACGTTCACAGGTCAACATGAGCCGCGGCGAACCGGTGCCGCTCAACTACCGCGTCGAAAAGACCGCCAGCGGCTGGAAAATCTATGACATCAACGTGCTCGGCGCCTGGCTGGTGGAAACCTATAAAGGCAGTTTCGCTTCGGAAATCTCCAAGTCGGGCATCGATGGCTTGATCAAGACGCTGACTGAAAAGAACAAGACGCTGGCCAACCGCCCGCTCAAGACCGTCGCCAAATAAACTGAACCGCCACCAGGCCGAACCGCCATGCCAGACGCTCTCGACACCTTCCAATCCCTCACCACGCTGAACGTGCTCAACGCCAAATCGGCGCTTGAGCAGGGCCTGGCCGCCATCAAGGCCGGCCAGACCGTGTTCGACCTGCGCAATGTGACGGCGGTCGATTCGGCCGCCGTCTCGGTGATGCTGGCCTGGCAGCGCGCCGCGCATGCAGCCGGCTTCAAGTTGAAGCTGGAAAACCTGCCGACCAACCTGAAGAACCTGACCAAGCTGTATGGCGTCTGCTCGCTGGTGTCCAGCGCGCTGGCCTGCGGCGAGGTCGACGCCCCGGCGACCGTGGCCGCGGACACCCCCGCCAAACCGGCCACCATGTCGGCCGGCCAGCACCACCATTGACCCTCTGTCCCCGCCCTATCCAGCCGCGCTGCGCGCCTGCCGCGCAGCCGCCGCAAAAGCCGTCCGACTCTGCCAAGAGCAATTTCCCCTATAATTGAGCGTTACGCCGCGCCGGAATCCGCTTGCGGCGCGTGCGCCGGCAGTGTTCACCGGTCTGTTTCGCCTCACCAACTGAAAATAGCATGACAGCAATTCAAATCACGAACGTCGAGAAGAGCTACAAATCGCTCAAGGCCCTGGGCGGCGTTTCCCTGGCGATCGAGGAAGGCGAATTTTTCGGCTTGCTCGGCCCTAACGGCGCCGGCAAGACCACCCTCATTTCCATCATCGCCGGCTTGATCCGGCCCGACGCCGGCAGCGTCACCATCCACGGCCACGACGTCGTCGGCGATTTCCGCTCCGCCCGCAAGAAACTCGGCGTGGTGCCGCAGGAACTGGTGTTCGACCCCTTCTTCACCGTGCGCGAAACCTTGCGCCTGCAATCCGGTTATTTCGGCTTGCCCAACAATGACAAGTGGATCGACGAGGTCATGCACAACCTCGACTTGACCAGCAAGGCCGACGTCAATATGCGCGCCTTGTCGGGCGGCATGAAGCGGCGCGTGCTGGTGGCCCAGGCGCTGGTGCACAAGCCGCCGGTGATCGTGCTGGACGAGCCGACCGCCGGCGTCGACGTCGAGTTGCGCCAAACCTTGTGGAAATTCATTTCGCGCCTGAATCGCGAAGGCCATACCGTCGTGCTGACCACCCACTACCTGGAAGAGGCGCAGGCGATGTGCCAGCGCGTCGCCATGCTGAAAAGCGGCAAGGTGGTGGCGCTGGACACGATGTCGGCGCTGATCCGTCGCATT
>DASYLQ010000018.1:0-1651 GCA_036009485.1 Janthinobacterium sp. | reverse complement strand
TCAGGATCGCCTTGATCACCGAGCGCATCGACAGGTCGAGGCCGCCTGGCGTGTCGATCTGGAGGATCACCAGCTGGCTGCCCTCCCTGGCGGCGCGCGCGATCCCGCGCACGACGTAATCGGCATTCGCAGGGCCGATCGCGCCGTCAATGGTGAGCAGGGTGACGGGCGCGCTGGCCGCGGCGGACGGCGGGCCGCACGCCAGAACCACCGCGACGATGAGCAGGCGGAGTAAGCCGTCAAGCAAGGTATGGGTCTGTCGAAACATGGCGCGTTCCACGGGGCACGGGGCGCCAGCGCGGGCCCCATGTCATTAGAAGCGTCGCCCCCGTCATTGGTTCCGGCTGGTCGGCTGGGGCAGCCGCAACGGGCTTGATGCAGGTCCACGCACTGCGTATCATGCTGTCGATCCTCATTTTTACTACGGAACATTTCTATGCGTGCAAGGTACTGCCTGCCTTTCCTGCCCTTGCTCATCGGCGCTTGCGCGGCGCTCGGGGACGGGCAGCCGCGCCCTGCGACGCCAATTGGCTCGACCGCCGTGCTGGCCGTGCTGGAAACCACTGACGTGCACTCGAACGTGCTCGGCTACGACTACTTCAAGCTGGCGCCGGACGCCTCGCTGGGGCTGGAGCGCACCGCCACGCTGATCGCCCGGGCGCGCGCCGAGTACGCCAATACCTTGCTGCTGGACGACGGCGACACCATCCAGGGCACGGCGCTGGCCGATTACCAGGCGCTGGTTGAACCGTTGACGTGCGACCAGACCCTGGCCGTCTACAAGGTCATGAACAAGCTCGGGGTCGAGGGCGGCACCATCGGCAACCATGAATTCAACTACGGCTTGCCCTACCTGAACCAGGTCACCGGCAGCCGCTTCCAGGTCGACGGCGTCGACGCGACGAAGCCGCGCTGCGCCGGGCCAGCCTTTCCGCTGGTGCTGGCCAACGTCTACAGCGCGAAGACGCGCCAGCCGCTGTTCGCGCCGTATCGCATCCTCGACAAGCAGGTCGCGGCCACCGGTCCGGACGGTCAGCCTGTGACGGCGACACTGCGCGTCGGCATCATCGGCTTCACGACGCCGACCATCCTGGCATGGGACAAGCGCTGGCTGGACGGCAAAATCTATACCGAGGGCTTGCGCGAGACGGCGCAAAAGTACATTCCCGAGATGCGCGCCAGGGGCGCCGACCTGGTCATCGCGCTGTCGCACGGCGGCCTGGATAAGGACCCGTATTCGCCGGCGATGGAAAACGGCAGTTATTATCTGGCGCAAGTGCCGGGCATCGACGCCATGCTGATCGGCCATGCGCACCAGTTGTTCCCGAACGCGGCCAGCACGGCGCCGCAATTCAGCCTGCCCGGCGTCGACCAGGCCAGGGGACTGGTGAATGGCGTGCCGACCGTGATGGCCAATTTTTGGGGCAAGAATCTCGGCTTGATCGGCTTGCACCTGCGTTTCGACGGCAAGGCCTGGGTGGTCGAGAAAGACAAGACCATCGTCGAGCAGCGCGCCATCCAGAACGCCGACCAGCGTTTCGTCGCGGCCGATCCAGCCATCGCCGGCCTGATCGCGGCGGAACATGCAGCCACCATCCGCTACGTCCAGACGCCGGTCGGCAAGACCGATTTCCGCATGTCTTCGTATTTC
>DASYLQ010000017.1:0-9138 GCA_036009485.1 Janthinobacterium sp. | reverse complement strand
CGTACGGCTCCGCTACTCAACACGATATCGGGCTTGCTCGCTACGGTTTTTCGAGGTCCCCTAAAAATAAATGCCGGATGGGGCTGAAAAACCTGGCCATAGCCAGGGGTATAATTTTCAAATGAATAGATTACAGGCTTTCGGTTTGATCGTGGCCCAGGCGAGCCGGGGCGAATTGGTTTTTCCTACCAGCGTCAACGGCGCAGTCAAATTACAACTGGCCCTGGCTGAGCCCGATTGCCATATCGAAGAAGCCGTTAAACTGGTACTGGCCAATCCTGTCCTGGCCGCGCGTACGGTCGCGCTGGCCAATTCGGCCGTATTCAACCGCGCCGGCGCACCGGCCATTACGAGCGCCCGCGCCGCCATCATGAAAATCGGCTACCGCAATCTATACTCCCTGGTCGCCGCCATGGTGGTGCGCCAATTCGGCAGCAAGATCGCCGATCCCGTCTTGCGCATCAAGGCTGAACAGTTATGGGAGCACACGATCCATGTCGCCACGCTGGCCCAGGTGATCGCGCGCCGGGTCACCCAAATCGATGCCGATACCGCGCTGTTTGCCGGTATCGTGCATGAGGTCGGCGGATTTTATCTGTTGTCCCGCGCCGATGAGTTTCCCGGCTTGCTGGACGGCGATAACGAAGACTGGGTCGGCGTCGCCGAGGAAGTCATTTGCCGCGAAGTGATGCGCAAGCTGATGATTCCGGAGTCCGTCAGCAGCGCCATCGAGGGCATGCGCGACGGCTTGCTCGGCATTCCGCCGGATACCTTGCTCGACACCTTGCTGATGGCAAAGCAGCTGGCGCCGGTGGCGTCGCCGATGCGGCCGGAAATCGTCCAGCCGCCCCTGCCGGCCGATTCGGTGATCGATTTTGTCATCGACAGCGACATGATGGCCAGTATCTTCGCCGAATCCGACAGCGCGGCGCGGGCAATGAACGCGGCCTTGCTGGTTTAGCCGGCTTGCTGTTCCAGCCGGCTTGCTGGTCCAGCCAGAACGGTATTGAGCACCTGGCGCGCCGCATCCGGCCGCCCCAGCGCTTTTGCGCGGCGGCGCATATCGTCCAGTTTTTCCGGATGCGCCAGCAATAGGGCGATGCGGTATTCCAGGTTCAACTCGTCATGGGCTTTGAGCGCCACGCCCTGTTCCAGCAAGTAATCGGCATTGCGTTCTTCCTGGCCCGGCAGCGGAGTATTCAAGATCATCGGCAAGCCCACGGCCAGGCATTCGGCCGTCGTCAGGCCGCCCGGCTTGGTGATGACCAGGTCGGCGCAAGCCATCAGGCATTCGACTTGTTCGCTGTAACCGAGGGCCAGCAAGCGGCCGGCATGACGGCGGGCCAGGCTGCGCAGCCGCGCCAGTGCGCCCTTGTTGGAACCGGCCAGGGCCACCAGCTGGAAATCGCCTGGACAAGCCAGCAAGGCGGCCGCCACGTCGACCAGGTTGCCCAGTCCGGCGCCGCCGCCCATCAGCAAGAAGGTAGGGCGGCCGGGGTCCAGGCCGAAGCGCGCCGCGCATTCGGCCCGGTCGGGCGCTGCGCCGAACCCAGGCATGACGGGAATGCCGGTAATGTGCACCCGGTCCGCGGCGACGCCGTAGGCGCGCAGGCGGAAGCCGGTTTCTTCATTGGCGGCAAAGTAACCGGCCATATATTCCTGCGGCCACATCCGGTGCGCGCCAAAATCGGTTACCTGCACCCATACCGGACAGCGCAGGCGCCCGCTCCTTATTGTGTTCGACAAGATTTCGGCCGGTAAGAAATGGGTGCAGACGATGACGTCGGGCTGGAAGGTATCGATTTGTTTCAGCAGTACCCCCGTATTCAAACGTTCGACGGCGCGGCGCAGGCGCTGCATCGAACTGTCGGGCTGGGCGTCATGGGTAAACTGGTAGAGGCGGTTCCACAAGCCCGGATATTTATCGACCAGGCCGATATAAAAATCCGTATGCAATTTACGGAAGCCGAGCGATACATATTTCATCAAATCCAGGTGCAGCGCCGTGACCTTTTCCGGGTGCCCGGCCGCAACCGCGCACAGCGCCTCCGCCGTACGCAAATGACCGGCTCCTGCAGATACACTCAACAGCAAGACTTTTTTTGCCGGCATGGATTAATCGAGCTTGATATCTCAATTCCTGTGTTCGATGAATAGTCCTCGCGTGCAGCTACGGTGAGCAAGGGAGACGCGAGAGCGGACTGCGCTTAGGTTTTTCGAGGTGCTCCTATGTTATGGGTGCATCACGACCTTGATGCATTCCTCCTGTTTTTTTTGAAAAATATCGTAGCCGTGCGGCGCCTCGTCCAGGCTCAGGTGATGGGTGATGATCACCGATGGATCGAGTTCGCCTTTTTGTATCCTTTCCAGCAGCGGAGCCATGTAGCGCTGCACATGGGTTTGTCCGGTGCGTAGCGTCAGCGAGCGGTTCATCACCGAGCCAAGCGGAATCTTGTCGCTGAAACCGCCATACACGCCCGGGACCGACACGACGCCGCCATTGCGGCAAGCCATCAGCGCTTCGCGCAAGGCCGTCGGCCTGTCCGTTTCCAGCTTGAGCGCTTGCTTGAACCTGTCGTAGGCGTAGACCACGCCGGTGCCGTGCGCTTCCATGCCGACGGCGTCGATGCAGGCGTCGGGGCCGCGTCCTCCCGTCATTTGCTTGAGGGTGTCGAGCACGTCGGTCTCGTCGAAATTGATGGTCTCGGCGCCCGATTGTTCGCGCGCCATGCGCAACCTTTCAGGATAATGGTCGATGGCGATGACCCGTTCGGCGCCGAGCAGGTAGGCGCTCTGGATGGCGAATTGGCCGACCGGCCCGCAACCCCATACCGCCACCACGTGGCCGGGCTGGATGTCGCAAGCCTCGGCTGCCATATAGCCGGTCGGTAAGATATCGGACAGGAACAACACCTGCTCGTCTTTCAGCTCGTCCGGAATGGCGAGCGGGCCGACGTCGGCAAACGGCACGCGGGCGTATTCGGCCTGGCCGCCGGCATAACCGCCCGTCAGGTGCGAATAGCCGAAAATGCCTGCCGGCGAATGCCCCCACAGTTTTTCCGCCATATAGGCATTGGGATTCGAATTTTCGCAGACGGAATACATTTTCTGTTCGCAAAAGAAGCATTGGCCGCAAGCGATAGGGAAAGGCACGACGACGCGCTGGCCCACCTTCAGGTTCTTCACTTGCGGTCCCAGTTCGACGACCTCGCCCATGAATTCATGGCCCAGGATATCGCCCTGTTCCATGGTGGGCACGACGCCGTTGTACAGGTGCAGGTCGGAGCCGCAGATGGCGGTCGAGCTGATCTTGACGATGGCGTCGCGCGGATTGATGATGCCGGGATCGGGCACCTTTTCCACCCGCACGTCGTGTTTTCCATGCCAGCAGTTCGCTTTCATTTTGGCTCTCCCTTGTTGAGCAGCCGCGCCGTCATGCTGCGCAAGCCCGAGGGCTGGCCATCGGTGGTGGCGACTTCTCCCGTTTCGATCAACTGCTTGAAGCGGCGCAAGTCTTCATCGATTTGCAGCGACGGCTCTTCGCCGAACAGCTTCGCGGCAGCCGCGCCGACCGCGCCCGCCGGCGGCGCATAACGCAGGCGCACCTTGACCACGGTGCCGCGGCCGCCGGAGGCCGGCGTGAATTCCACGGCGCCGTCGTTGTCGACATCGGCGCCCTCGGCCGAGCGCCACCCCAGCCGCCGGCCCGGCTGGTCTTCGGTGATCTCGGCATCCCATTCGACGCTGACGCCGGCCGGACCCTTGGCTTTCCAGTGCGAGCGGCGCTCGTCGATGCGGCGCACCGACTCCAGGTGTTTCATGAAACGGGGCAAACGCTCGACGTCGCGCCAGAACTGGTAACACTCGTCGGCGGAGCGGTTCACGGTGACCGATTTTTCGACCGGGACATTGCTGCGTTCCAGCCGCGCCGTGCCGGCCGCCGCCGAAGCGCGCCGGCTCGAGACGAGGTCCAGCGCCGTGACGCCGGCCACCACCGCGGCCGTGGCGGCGAGGCGGCCGCCGCGGCTGTCGGGCGCGCGCGCCGAGGCGCCGAGCAGGGCCAGGTCCATGGCGTCGCCGGCCACGCGCGACCAGCGCCAGGCCGGTGCCGTGCGCTGGTTCAGCATGCCGACGCCGCAAGCCATTTCGCGCAAGCCGATGGCGCGCACCAATAGCGGCGAAGCGGGCATGCCGGTGGCCCGGGCGACGGCGCGCGGCGCCAGCAGGTGGGCCACGCCGATACCGATGCTGAGCCAGCCCAGCGCCGTCGCCAGCTGCTCGCCGCGCCCGACGCGCGCGGGCCCGGTATCGTCGGGACGGCGGGTCTGGGGCGGCGGCTGCAGCAGGGCCGCTTGCGCCTGGGAAGCGCCCTCGGCGCCATTGCGCGTCGGTGTGGAAGTGGGGAATTGCCAGGGACCCTGGCGGCTGCGGCGTTTCGATTGTTGTTCAGGTTTGTTTTGCATGATGCCTCCAGGCGTGCTGCGGAAGGAACTCGACTCCGCTGTTGGTCAGCGGTGATGCAAAATTAGTCCCGTTTGCCGCGCCACGGTTCCCGGCTGGCGAACAGATAGCCGAATCAAGTGCTTGGTTTTGAGGAAGGTCAAACCGGTAGGGAATAAAAAAACGGCACCGTCGCGCTTGCTCCAGTGCCGCTCTTGCCGGCCGCGTCACACGACCGGCGACCGGATAACTTATTGCTGCTCGGCGATCCAGCGGTCGACCTTCGCTTCAAGCAGACTCAGCGGAAGAGTGCCGTCGCTCAGCACGATTTCATGGAATTTCGGCAGGCTGAATTTCGTTCCCAGCGCCTTGGCCGCGCGCTGGCGCAATTCGATGATCTTCAGCGCACCGATCTTGTAGCCCAGGGCTTGCGCCGGCCATACCATGTAGCGCTCGGTTTCGCTCTTGGCCACGGCGTCATAGCCGAGCGTGTCGCGCATGTACTGGATCGATTGCTCGCGGGTCCAGCCCTGGGCATGCATGCCGGTGTCGACCACCAGGCGCACCGCGCGCAGCAGCTCGTCGTTCAAGTGGCCGAAGTATTGCGCCGGATCGTCGTACAGCCCCATTTCCTTGCCCAGCGTTTCGGCATACAGCGCCCAGCCTTCGGTGAAGGCATTGTTGCCGCCGAACTTGCGGAAATTCGGCAAATTCATTTCTTGCATCAGCGCCAGATGGAAGTGGTGGCCCGGCTGGCCTTCGTGCAGGAACAGGGTGGTCATGCCCGGGCTGCCATACAGCTTGGGATCGGTCACCACCGACCAGAAAATGCCGGGACGGGAACCGTCGCCGGACGGCGGCGAGTAATGGTCGGAAGCGGTGTCGCGGCTCAGCTCGGGCTCCAGGCGCAAGTCGAGCGGCGTCTTCGGCATCAGGGTGAACATGGCCGGCAGCTTGCCCTTGATTTGCTCGTTCAGCTTGTGATAAACGTCCTGCACTTCCTGTTCCGTCTTGAACGGATGGAATTTCGGCTGCGCCGCGACCCAGGTCGGCAAACCGCTGGCCGGGCCGGTATAACCGAGTTGCGGACCGAGCACTTCGAACTGGGCCTGAATGCGCGCCACTTCCTTCAAGCCGATGGCGTGGATTTCATCCGGTTGCAAGGTGGTCGTGGTCTGGCTGGCGACGCGCGCCAGATACCATTCGCGGCCCTGGGGCAGGGCGCTCCAGCCGCTGCTGCCGCGGCAAGCCGGCAGGTATTCCGTTTCCAGGAACTTGGCCAGTTTCGCCAGCGCCGGGTTCAGCCTGTCGTTGATGGCGGCGCGATAGGCGGCGCTCAGGCGCTGTTTGTCGGCCGCGGAAAAGCCGGCCGGCAGATTTTTGACCGGCGTATAGAAAATGCTGGCTTCCGGCGTTGCGCTGGGCAGTTTCTGAAATTGCGGCAAGGCCGACTCCATGACCGCCTTCGGCTGCACGACGCCGCTCTTCATGCCCGCGCGCATGTTGGCGATGGCCTGGTCTATCCATGCCGGCAATTGCGACAGGCGGCTCAGGTAAGCGTCGTATTGCTTCACCGTCGATAGCGGCTGCGAACTTTCGCCGCTGGAATAATTCGCCAGGATCACGGGAATGCTATCCATCTGGTTGAGCGGCAGCAGATGCTCGGGGAATTTCTCGAACTTCAGCAAGGTGGCCAGCTCATAAGCGAGGATGTCGTAATTGACCTGGTCGAGATGGCCGAGCTGGCTGCGCTGTATCGTCTTCAGGCGTTGTGTGTATTGGTGATACAGGGCGAATTGTTTGACGCGGGCGGCCGGGACAAGGCTCGAACCGAGCTGGTCGTCGAAACGGTTGTCGCCGCTTTCGGTCGCGCCGACCGGGTCGAAGCGCGCCACCGCATCGTAATACTCGTCGGCCAGCACGCTCAACTGTTTGGCGGCCTGGGCCGAGACTGCGCCGTGTTCGGGGGCAGCAGCAGCAGGGGCTGCGCCCGCGGGCTGACAGGCGAACAGGATGGCGGCGGCCAGCGTGCCGGCGGTGCCGGCGCTAAAGAAAGAGCGTTGCGTCATGGATGCTTTCTTATGCAAAATTGTTGGGTAACTGAAATTTTGGTGCGGCGACAGCATACGCCACTCGCACCGCATTTGCGCCAACTTTTTGCACCGGCCGACCCTCCACGCTTATTTTTTCCCGGCTTCATGCTGCATGGCGGCGGCGGCCAGTTTTTGTATCTCCAAGGGGGTTCTTTCCTTCCGTTCGCTGTAGCGGTCCGTCAGATAGTCGGAGCGGTCGCGGATCAGCAAGGTGAATTTGTACAGTTCTTCCATCACGTCGGCCAGGCGGTCGTAATACGGCGACGGCTTCATTCGTCCAGCCTCGTCGAATTCCTCGTAAGCCTTGGCGACCGAGGATTGGTTGGGGATCGTCACCATGCGCATCCAGCGTCCCAGCACGCGCAAGCCGTTGACGGCGTTGAACGATTGCGAACCGCCCGACACTTGCATGACCGCCAGGGTCTTTCCCTGCGTCGGCCGGACGCTGC
Source organism: Janthinobacterium sp. (assembly GCA_036009485.1). GTDB lineage: Bacteria > Pseudomonadota > Gammaproteobacteria > Burkholderiales > Burkholderiaceae_D > Janthinobacterium. Next base: position 2,156 of record DASYLQ010000017.1, on the reverse strand, counting down.
CGATTTCCAGCGGCAGCCAGTCGACCTGCGACTTGAACACGCCGGTCATGGCGCCGTGGCGCTCGGGGCTGCACCAGACCTGGCCCTCGGACCAGGCCGACAAGGCGCGCAATTCCTGCACCTTGGGATGCTCGGGGCCGACGCTGTCGACCATCGGCAAGCCGTGCGGGTCGAACACCCGCGTCTCGGCGCCGAAATGCCGGAGCAGGCGCTCGGCTTCCAGCGTCAGCAGCTTGCTGAACGAGCGCGCGCGCAGGGAACCGTAGAGCAGCAGGATGCGCGGCGGATGGGTGGCGTGGCCGGGCGGCGCCAGTTTTTCCAGCGTCGGCAAGTCGAGATGGCCGGCGCTGATGTTCGGCAAGTTCGGCAATGCTGGCAGATCGTCCATGGGCTGCTCCTTATCCGGCCACGCGTTTGCCGTCGGCATCGATGACGGCCTCGCCGTCTTCCTTGCTGAAGGCGCCCTGTTGCGGCAGCGGCAAGATGTCCAGCACCAGTTCCGACGGCCGGCACAGGCGCACGCCGGCCGGCGTCACGACGAAGGGCCGGTTGATCAGGATGGGATGGGCCAGCATGGCGTCCAGCAATTGCTCATCGGTTTTGGCGCCATCGTCCAGGCCCAGTTCGCGGCACAGCGTTTCCTTTTCGCGCATCGCCTGGCGCACCGTCAGGCCGGCCCTGGCGATCATCCCGGCCAGCACGGCGCGGCTGGGGGTATCGCTGAGGTAATGGACAACCGCCGGCTCGACGCCGGCGTTGCGGATCAGGGCCAGGGTATTGCGCGAGGTGCCGCAAGCTTCATTGTGATAGATCGTGATGTCCAAAGTATGGCTCCTTTTTTTCAATAACTCAGCCTGAGCGCCAGCGCCGCCAGCGTCAGCAGCAGCACCGGCAAGGTCAGCACGATGCCGACGCGGAAGTAGTAGCCCCATGAAATGTGAATATCCTTTTTATCCAGCACGTGCAACCACAGCAGCGTGGCCAGGCTGCCGATCGGCGTGATCTTCGGCCCCAGGTCGCTGCCGATGACATTCGCAAATACCATCGCGTCGCGCACCGCGCCGTGGGCGCTGGTCGGTTCGATCGACAGGGCGCCGATCAGCACGGTCGGCAGATTGTTCATGACGGAAGACAGGAAGGCCGTGACCAGGCCGGTGCCCAGGGCCGCGCTCCAGACGCCGTGGGCGGCGAACCGGTCCAACATGCCCGTCAGCCAGGCGGTCAGGCCGGCATTGCGCAAGCCGTAGACGACCATGTACATGCCCAGCGAAAAAATGACGATCTGCCACGGCGCATGGCGCAGTACCTCGCCGGTATTGATGACTTGCCCGCGCGCGGCGACCACCAGCAGCAGGAGCGCGCCGGCGGCGGCCACGGCGCTGACCGGCACGCCCAGGTCTTCCAGCCAGAAAAAGCCGACCAGCAGCAAACCCAGCACCCACCAGCCGGTGATGAAGGTGGCGCGGTCGCGGATCGCTTCCTCGGGACGCTTCAGCTGCGCCAGGTCGTAATCCCTGGGGATGTCCTTGTGGAAGAAGCCCATCAGCACCAGCAGGGTGGCGGCGACGGCGGCGGCGTTGACCGGCACCATGACGGCCGCATAGCGCGCGAAGCTGACCTTGAAATAGTCGGCCGAGACGATGTTGACGAGGTTGGACACCACCAGCGGCAAACTGGCGGTGTCGGCGATGAACCCGGCGGCCATGACGAAGGCCAGCGTCGCCTTGGCGGAAAAGCGCAGTTCCAGCAGGATCGCGATGACGATGGGCGTCAGGATCAGCGCCGCGCCATCGTTGGCGAACAGGCCGGACACGGCCGCGCCCAGCAAGACCAGCAGCACGAACAGCTTGCGCCCGCCGCCGCCGCCCCAGCGCGCCACGTGCAGCGCGGTCCATTCGAAAAAGCCGGCCTGGTCCAGCAGCAGGCTGGTGACGATGATGGCGATGAAAGTGGCGGTGGCGTTCCAGACGATGGCCCAGACGGCCGGGATGTCGGACAGGTGGATGACGCCGGCGAGCAGGGCGGCGGCGGCGCCCAGCGCGGCGCTCCAGCCGATGCCGAGGCCGCGCGGTTGCCAGATGACCAGGGTCAGGGTGGCGAGAAAGATGAGAAAGGCGATCAGCATGCGTTTCCCGCCTCCGAGAGGGGAGGACAGG
>DASYLQ010000016.1:0-4698 GCA_036009485.1 Janthinobacterium sp. | reverse complement strand
ACGATGGCGTGATGCCGCAAACCAAGGAAGCGATTGCGCATGCGAAAGCTGCCGGCGTGCCGCTGGTGGTGGCGATCAACAAGATCGATAAACCGGGCGGCAATGTCGACCGCGTGACGCAGGAACTGGTCGCCGAACAGGTCGTGCCGGAAGAATACGGCGGCGATTCGCCGTTCGTGCCGGTGTCGGCCAAGACCGGCCAGGGCATCGACGCCCTGCTGGAACAGGTGCTGCTGCAGGCCGAGGTGCTGGAATTGACGGCGCCGGTGGATGCGCCGGCGCGCGGCCTGGTGGTCGAAGGCCGTCTCGACAAGGGCCGCGGCCCGGTCGCGACGATCCTGGTGCAATCCGGTACGCTCAAGCGCGGCGACGTGATCCTGGCCGGTTCCTCGTATGGCCGCGTGCGCGCCATGCTGGACGAGAACGGCAAGCCGATCAGCGAAGCCGGCCCTTCGATTCCGGTCGAGATCCAGGGCCTGACGGAAGTGCCGGTCGCCGGCGAGGAAGTCATGGTCATGGCCGACGAGCGCAAGGCGCGTGAAATCGGTCTGTTCCGTCAAGGTAAGTTCCGCGACGTGAAGCTGGCCAAGCAGCAGGCGGCGAAACTGGAAAACATGTTCGACCAGATGGCCGAAGGCGAAGTCAAGAACCTGCCGTTGATCATCAAGACCGATGTCCAGGGTTCGCAGGAAGCGCTGGTGCAGTCGCTGCAAAAACTGTCGACCTCGGAAGTGCGGGTCCAGGTGGTGCATGCGGCGGTCGGCGGCATTACGGAATCGGACGTCAACCTGGCGGTGGCCTCGAAAGCGGTCATCATCGGCTTCAACGCCCGCGCCGATGCACAGGCACGCAAGCTGGCCGAGTCGAACGGCGTCGACATCCGCTACTACAACATCATTTACGATGCGATCGACGAGATCAAGGCGGCGTTGTCGGGCATGCTGGCGCCGGAGAAGCGCGAGCACGTCACCGGTGCGGTCGAGATCCGCCAGGTCATCATGGTGTCGAAAGTGGGCGCGATCGCCGGCTGTCTGGTCACCGACGGCGTGGTCAAGCGGACCTCTTCGGTGCGCCTGCTGCGCAACAACATCGTCGTGTGGACCGGCGAGATCGATTCGCTCAAGCGCTTCAAGGACGACGCCAAGGAAGTCCGTTCCGGCTTCGAGTGCGGCCTGTCGCTGAAGGGCTACAACGATATCGAAGTCGGCGACACGCTGGAAGTGTTCGAAGTCCAGGAAATCGCCCGTACGCTGTAAGCGGCAGGCAGGTTTCATTGGCGAAGGGACGGAGGTGCATGCCTTCGTCCCTTCTGTCTTTCTCAATCAGGAAAAAAGCAGTACCGAATTTATGGCAAAACACAGCAAAACCATCCCTGCGCGCGGCTTGCGCGTGGCCGACCAGATCCAGCGCGACCTGGCCGAAATCATCGCGTACGAGTTGAAGGATCCGCGCGTCGGAATGATCACCGTGACCGAAGTGCAGATCACCCCGGACTATGCGCACGCCAAGGTCTTTTTCACGATGCTGAAAGATAGCAAGGAAGCCGTGAAGAACAGCGTCGAAGGCTTGACCGCGGCGTCCGGCTTCATCCGCGGCCAGCTGGGCAAGCGCCTGCACATCCACACGCTGCCGCAACTGCATTTCGTGCACGACACCTCGACGTCGCGCGGCATGGAAATGTCGCTGTTGATCGACAAGGCCAACGCCAGCCGCGCCGCCGACGCCGAGCCGGACGCCAAGGCGGACGCCAAGGCGGACGCCAAACCGGACGCCGACGCCGAATAAGCGGCCGCTCCGATGAAGCCTACGTTTCCCAAGAAGGTGCGCGACCTGGTCGACGGCGTGCTCTTGCTGGACAAGCCGGCCGGCTGGTCCAGCAACGATGCGCTGATCAAGGCCAAGCGCGTGCTGAACGCCAAAAAGGCCGGCCACACCGGCACCCTCGATCCCTTCGCCACCGGCCTGCTGCCGCTGTGTTTCGGCGAGGCGACCAAGTTTTCCCAGGACTTGCTGGAAGCCGACAAGAGCTACGACACCACGGTGCACCTGGGCCTGACTACCGACACCGGCGACACCGAGGGGCAAGTCGTCGATACGCGCGCGGTCGACGTCACGCTGGAGCGGATCGAGGCCGTGCTGGCGCAATTGCGCGGTCCCATCGCCCAGGTGCCGCCGATGTATTCGGCGCTCAAGCGCGACGGCAAGCCGCTGTACGAATACGCCCGCGCCGGCATCACGCTGGAGCGCGAGGCGCGCCAGGTCGTCATCCACAAGCTGGAGCTGCTGTCGTATGAAGCGCCTTTCCTCAAGCTGGCGGTCACCTGCAGCAAGGGCACCTATATCCGCGTGCTGGGCCAGGACATCGGCGCGGCGCTCGGCTGCGGCGCCCATCTGAACGCGCTGCGCCGGACCCAGGTCGGGGCGCTGACGATGGAGGGCATGATCGCGCTGGACGACCTGGTGGCCCATGCGGCGCCGCTGGGTTTGCTGGCGCCGGTGGACGCCTTGCTGTCAAGTTTTTCGGCCGTGCAACTGACGCCGGAACTGGCCAAACGCTTTCTGCAGGGACAGCGGCTGGCCCTGGGCAAGGAAGCCGTGCCACTGCCGGCTGAATTGGGCCGCGTCCGCGTCTACCTCGACACCAGGCTGCTCGGCACCGGCATCCTGCAGGAATACGCCATCCTGGCGCCGGAGCGACTGATCGCCACCGCCCACGAACCTGCCGTCCAGCCGCCGGCCGCCTGAGCGCGAAGCCGCCTCTGACGGCGCCCAGCCGCGCTTTTCGCCACAGCGATAGCAACTCGTTGGAAATAGGGGATTTTTCAGCGGGAGTTGCAGCGCAACATGCTATACTACGCGGTTCCAGAAATTGGCAAGTATCCGAACACCTTCGTACAAGCTGTACGCCCCCGCAGTTTTTCAGCAAATATAACGACCATGTCTACTACAAAACGCGCAATTCGCAACATCGCCATCATCGCCCACGTCGACCACGGCAAAACCACCCTCGTCGACAAACTGCTGCGCCAATCCGGTACCTTCCGCGAGAACCAGCAAGTCGAAACCCGCGTGATGGACTCGAACGACCTCGAAAAAGAACGCGGCATCACGATTTTGTCGAAAAACTGCGCGGTGGAGTACGAAGGCACCCACATCAACATCGTCGATACCCCGGGCCACGCCGACTTCGGCGGCGAAGTGGAGCGCGTGCTGTCGATGGTCGACTCGGTGCTGCTGCTGGTCGACGCCCAGGAAGGCCCGATGCCGCAGACGCGTTTCGTCACGCGCAAGGCGCTGGCGCTGGGCCTGAAGCCTATCGTCGTCGTGAACAAGATCGACCGTCCGGGCGCGCGTCCCGACTGGGCCATCAACGCCACCTTTGAATTGTTCGACAAGCTGGGCGCCACCGACGAGCAGCTCGATTTCCCGGTCGTCTACGCTTCGGCGCTGAACGGCTACGCCAGCCTGGACGACAGCGTCCGCGAAGGCGACATGAAGCCGCTGTTCGAAGCGATTCTCAAGCACGTGCCGGTGCGCGACGACAATCCGGACGGCCCGCTGCAGATGCAGATCACTTCCCTGGACTATTCGTCCTACGTCGGCAAGATCGGCATCGGCCGCATCTCGCGCGGCCGCGTCAAGACCGGCCAGGACGTCATCGTCCTGAACGGTCCCGACTCGACCCCGATCAAGGGCCGCATCAACCAGGTGCTGAACTTCAAGGGCCTGGAGCGGGTGCTGGTCGATGAAGCCGTCGCCGGCGACATCATCTTGATCAACGGCATCGAAGAAATCGGCATCGGCTCGACCCTGTGCGCACCGGATACCCCGGAAGCGCTGCCGATGCTGACCGTCGACGAGCCGACCCTGACGATGAACTTCATGGTCAACAATTCGCCGCTGGCCGGCCGCGAAGGCAAGTTCGTCACCAGCCGCCAGCTGCGCGACCGCCTCGACAAGGAATTGAAAGCCAACGTCGCGCTGCGCGTGGCCCCGACCGACGACGACACGATTTTCGAAGTCTCCGGCCGCGGCGAGCTGCACCTGACCATCCTGATCGAAAACATGCGCCGCGAAGGTTTTGAAATGGCCGTGTCGCGTCCGCGCGTGGTCTTCAAGATGGTCGACGGCGTGCGCCACGAGCCGTTCGAGCTGCTGACGGTCGACGTCGAGGAAGCCAACCAGGGCGGCGTGATGGAAGAACTGGGCCGCCGCCGCGGCGACCTGCAAAACATGGAATCGGACGCCAAGGGCCGCGTGCGCCTGGAATACCGCATTCCTGCGCGCGGCTTGATCGGCTTCCAGTCCGAATTCATGACGCTGACCCGCGGCACCGGCTTGATGAGCCATATTTTCGACGCCTACGCCCCGGTCGACAATTCGAAGGGCGAAATGGCCGGCCGCCGCAACGGCGTGCTGATCTCGCAGGACGACGGCGCCGCCGTCGCCTACGCGATCTGGAAACTGCAGGACCGCGGCCGCATGTTCGTGGTGCACAACGACCCTGTCTATGAAGGCATGATCATCGGCATCCACTCGCGCGACAACGACCTGGTCGTCAACCCGATCAAGGGCAAGCAGCTGACCAACGTGCGCTCGTCCGGTACCGACGAAGCGGTGCGCCTGGTGCCGCCTATCCTGATGTCGCTGGAATACGCGGTCGAATTCATCGCCGACGACGAACTGGTCGAGATCACG
>DASYLQ010000015.1:0-1974 GCA_036009485.1 Janthinobacterium sp. | reverse complement strand
TTTGCGCTGATCGGCGAAAAGGGCAAGCGTCCGCTCGGCTTCATCACGCTCGACAACTTGCTGGGCGCCATGGTCGGCGAAATCCGCGACGAATTCCGCAGGAATGAAAACGACTGGCTCAAGCAGCCCGACGGCACCCTGGTGGGCAAGGCCAGCCTGCCGATCTTTTCGCTCGAGCGCATCCTCGGCATCGATATCGAGAACGAGGAACTGGGGCTGGAAGATGTCGAGTCGGTGGGGGGATTGATCATGGTGAAGCTGGGCGACATCCCGAAACAGGGCCAGCGCATCGCCTTTGTCGACTTCGACATCGTGGTCAAGAAAATGAATGGTCCGCGCATCGTGCTGGTGAAGGTGATGCCGAAACTGGAAAGGGATCTGGACCCCGACCAGCGCGACTGACTTCCTATAGCTGTTCCGGCGGCGTGCCGGTCCAGTTGCGCAGCAGACCGTAGCCAACCGCCAGCAGCGTCGGGCCGACGAAGATGCCGACAAAACCGAAGGCCAGCACGCCGCCCAGCACGCCCAGCAGCACCAGCAAAAACGGCAGGCTGCTGCCGCGGCTGATCAACATCGGCTTGACCACATTGTCGACGCCGCTGATCAGCAACACGCCCCAGACCAGCATGAAGATGCCCCAGCCGGTCCGCCCCTCGTTGAATAGCCAGAGCGCCGCGCCGCCCCAGATCAGCGGCGGTCCGACCGGAACCAGCGAAAACACGAAGGTCGCGATGCCCAGCAGCGGCACGGCCGGCACGCCGGCGATCAGGAAACCGGCCACCGCCACCAGGGCTTGCGCCAGCGCCGTTCCCAGCAAGCCGACCATGACGCCGCGCACCGTGCGCGTGACGGTCAGCGCCACGTCGGGCGCGCTGTCGCCGATCAGGCGCTGCATGCCCGACCTCAGCACCTCGAGTATGCGCGGACCGTCGCGGTAAAGGAAGAAACTGACGAACACCGCCAGGCTGGTCTGCGCCAGGCCGCTGCCCAGCACCAGGCCGCCGCCGAGCAGGTAGCGCCGCGCCGGCTCCAGCGAATTGCTGGCCAGCGCCAGCATCTCTTCGCGGCTGCCGAGGATCTTGCGCGCATAGGCGTCGAAGGAAGCGCCGACCAGCGGAATATCGGCCAGCCACGCCGGCGGCACCAGCGAACCGCTGTCGATCGCGCTGCGCAGCTGGTCGGCGACGCGGGCGACGTTATCGGCGATGTTATAGCTGACCAGCACCAGCGGCAAGATGATGACCAGCACCAGGGACAGCGTCATGACGATGGCGGCCAGGGTCGGCCTGCCGCGCAGGCGCGCCAGCAGCCACAGGTAGATCGGCCAGCTGGAAATGCTGACGGCGGCGGCGAACAGCACGGCCGCCAGGAAGGGCTGCAAGACATAAAAGCAGCCGATCACCAGGAAGGCGATGGCGGCCAGGCGGGCGGTCGATTCGAAGCGCTTTTCCATGCGGCCTACCCCTCATGTTTGGTGCGCCGCGTCGGGCGCCTCAGGACAGCAGCAGTTTCAAGTCGTGGGTGATGGGTACCGTGCCCTGGCCGTTGCGCACGAACAGGCGCAGCTTGCCCGTGCGGTCGAATACATAAGTGCCGGCCGTATGGTCCATCGTGTAACTGCCCGGCGTCTTGCCCTCGACCTTGGCGTAGAACACCTTGAATTCCTTGGCCACCTTTTTGGTCGCCGCGTCGTCGCCGTACAGGCCGAGGAAGCGCTTGTCGAACGCCGGCACGTACTGCGCCAGCAACTGCGGGGTGTCGCGTTCGGGATCGACCGTCACGAACAGCACCTGCACGCGATCGGCATCGGCGCCGAGCCGCTTCATGACGTCCGCCAAGGTCACCATCGCGGTCGGGCAGACATCGGGACACTGCGTGAACCCGAAGAACACCACGACCGCCTTGCCCTGGAAGTCCGCGAGCGTTCGCGGCTTTCCGTCGTGGCCGGTGAGCGCGAAGTCACGAGCGAAATCG
>DASYLQ010000014.1:0-1845 GCA_036009485.1 Janthinobacterium sp. | reverse complement strand
GCGCTTAGAGCCTATCTCGGTAGGTAATGCGTCGCTGCTTGCGCGCCTGGCGAGCGGGGACGGCGTTGCTCGTCGTAGCATGGCCAGCCATGATGGCTAGCCATGCGTCCTCCTCCCGCCTGGTCTGCGCTCGCCGGGCATCGCCATCCGCTGCCGCCTCCCTACTGGGATGGGCTCTTAATCGGCGCCCTGTGCCGCGGCCGGAAAATGTTCGGCGTGGATTTCGCCGCGGCGGCCGAAATAATGTACCTGGCGTCCGGCGATCCAGACCATATAGCCGATGCAGCCGGCCGCCATAATGCGGCGCAGGAATTCCAGGTACGGGTATTCGCCGCGCTGTATCGCCAGCACCGCGGCGGCCACGGCCGCGCCGTCGAAGGCGTCGGCCATCTGCGCCTCGGGTGGCGAGATCTTCACCACGTAGGTCGCGTCCGACGGCATGTAATACGTCGTCTCGAGACGGCGGAAATCGGCGTGGTAAGACTCCACGCCGGCGCCGGCCAGTTTTGCGACGACGTCGCCGAAGGCGATCGTACCGTCATGGGAACGCCGTACGCATTCCTCCATTATCGCTGTCACTGCAGTCGCCATGCCCATGCTGTTCTCCTCGGGAATCGCACACCTGCGCGCCGTCCGCAGCCGGGCGCTGTTGCGCTTTGCCGCTCATTGAAGCTCCTTGATAAACCGATGTCAAGCCCAACGTCAAACCGAATCTCGGCCCGAATCTCGGCCCGAATCTCAGCCCCCCTCCTGCGCGGCATCGGCTAACATGGCGGCATGAAAAACCATCTCGTCGTCGCCGTCGCGCCCGAGCCGCCCGACGGCGTCGAATGCGGCCAGGCGATCGCCCTGTTTTCCCGCCCTGCTGCGGAAGCGGGCGCGGACTGGTACGACTTCGCCGTCTGCCCTGCCGCAGCCGCGTCGATTCACGGCGGCGACGCCTGGTCCCCGCAAGCCCAGGCGTGCGCCATGCTGGAGCGGGCCGGCACCATCATTTTTCCCGGCTGGGGCGGCTATCGGCTCCCCCCGGCGCCCTTGCTGGAAAGGATACGTGCCGCCCATGCGCGCGGCGCGCGCCTGTGCGCAATGTCGTCGGGCGCGATGTCCTCGGGCGTCTTTGTGCTGGCCGCCGCCGGTGTGCTCGACGGCAAACGCGCCGCCGCCGGCCACGGCGCGGCCGGGCTGCTGGCGCAACGCTATCCCGCCATCAATGTCAAGGCGGGCACGCTGTTTGTCGATGCCGGCCAAATCCTCACCTCGGCCGGCTCCGCGGCCGGACTGGACATGCTGCTGCACCTGGTGCGGCGCGACCACGGCAGCAGGATAGCCGGCATGGCGGCGCAAGGCATGGCGGCCTGGCTGCATGAAAGCCAGGCCGCCATGGAAGGCAAGGAGGCGGCGGAATTGAGCAGGCTGATAGCCTGGTTGCGCGAGCATCCCTCCCTGCCCCACACGCTGGAGTCGATGGCCGGCCGGGCAGGCATGAACACGGGCGCCTTGCAGCGCGAGTTTCAGGCGGCGACCGGCATGGGGCCGGAGGAATGGCTGGCACAGGAGCGCGTGGCGCTGGTCAGGAATTTGCTCGGCATACCTTTAGGGCACCTCGAATAACCTAATGCGCAGCCCGCTCTCGCGTCTCCATTGCTCACCGGCTCGGCGCCCCCGGCTCGGCGCCCCCGTACGCTTGTCGCAGTTAATTCAGGTCGAAAAAAGCCGCTGAATGCAGGTTGGACCGGTTTTGATTGCAGGTCGTTACTGGATCTGGTGCCGTCGATCTCGCTGCGGCGCAGACCACGCTGGCTGGCGTGGCGCAGCTGAGCGGCGTCCGCATCAAGAAGTGATCCC
>DASYLQ010000013.1:0-6093 GCA_036009485.1 Janthinobacterium sp. | reverse complement strand
CATCGCTACCTGCTGTTCCTGCCCAGTTTGCGCGGCATCGGCGGCGCCGACGAGCCGGGCGAACCGGGGCTGCAGGAGCCTGGTCCGGGCCATGGCGCCGGCTCGCACGATGCGAGGCCGCGCACCTTGCGGCCGCCGATGACGCCGGACGAACTGCAAGCGCTGTATCCGATGCGCGCCAACCCGGGCGGCAGGAGCGGCCCGGTGGATCCGCGCTTTCGCGCCATCATCCTGATCGCCGCCGCGACGCTGGCCAGCCTGCTGTTCGCCTTTTTGCTGGCCTGGTATTTTTCGCGCCCGATCCGCGCCCTGCGGCTGGCCTTCGAGGCGGCCTCGCGCGGCGACCTGGCGCCGCGTTTCGCCGGCGCCGGAGGCAAGCGCGGCGACGAGCTCAATGACCTGGGCCGCGATTTCGACCGCATGACCAGCCGCCTGCGCAACCTGATGGATGGCCAGACCCGCCTGCTGCACCACGTCTCGCACGAACTGCGTTCGCCGCTGGCGCGCCTGCAGGCGGCGATCGGCCTGGCGCACCAGCAGCCGGAGCGCCTGCAGGCGTCGATGGAAAGAGTCGAACGCGAGAGCGTGCGCATGGATAAGCTGGTGGGAGAGTTGCTGACGCTGTCGCGCCTGGAGGCCGGCGCACTGGACGCCGCCGGCGTCGACGTCAGCGTGGCCGACCTGATCGGGGAAATCACCGGCGACGCCAGTTTCGAGGCTTCGGTCAGCAACCGCAACGTCATCGTCGACGGCGAGGCCGACGTGGCGGTGACCGGCCAGCCCGACCTGCTCGGCCGCGCCATCGAAAACGTGGTGCGCAACGCCATCAAGCACAGCCCGGAGGGCGGCACGATCAATATCCAGCTCGACGTCGCCGGCGCAGGCCGGCAATTGCGCATCCGCGTGCTGGACCGCGGCCCGGGCGTCGATGCGGCCGACCTGAATGCGATCTTCCAGCCCTTCTACCGCAGCAGCAACACGCACACCGATGGCCATGGACTGGGCCTGGCGATCGCCAGGCACGTGGTGCAGGTGCACCGCGGCAGCATCGCCGCCCGCAACCGCGACGGCGGCGGGCTGGAAGTCGAAATCATCCTGCCGCTGGCGCCGGCCGCCGCGGCGGCGCGCGGCTGACACGCCGCCGCGCGCACCTGCCGCGGCCTCAGGCCGTGGTGTTGATGATGCTGCCGGAAGTCGAATTGGCCGGCTGGCGCGTGGTCGACACGGAGGAGCCGTTGCCGTTTTGCGCATTGCTGGCCTGGGCCTGCTGCTGGGCTTGTTGAGCGGCAGCTTGCTGTTGCACCTGCTGCTGGGCTTGCTGAGCGGCGGCTTGCTGAACGGCCGCTTGCTGAAGGGCCGCGATCTGGGCCTGGAGGGCTTGCTCGCTTTGCTGCAACAGTTGCGCCTGCTGCTGGGTCGCCTGCGTCTGCGTGCCCTGCTGCACCTGGGTCAACTGCTTCTGTATCGACTGCAGCTGCTTTTGCAGCGCCGCGATCTGCGACTGCGAACTGGCGCTGCCGCTCGCGCTGCTGGCCGATGTACTCGATCCCACTGTCGTTACCATACCGCCTCCGTTTTCCGTCATTAATGAAGTATCAATGACATTAACGGCAGCGTTGGCGGCGAGTTAATAGCGGGGATTGTAAAGGCGCGTAAAACCGCGTAAAGGAGACGGGTTGCGGACCGGCGCTCGGGGACTGGCCCGTATCAGGCCCTCGGCAGCGTCACGCCGCGCTGGCCCTGGTATTTACCGTCGCGGTCCTTGTAGGATGTCTCGCAGATTTCATCGCTTTCGAAAAACAGGACCTGGGCGCAACCCTCGCCGGCGTAGATCTTGGCCGGCAGCGGCGTGGTGTTGGAAAACTCCAGCGTCACGTAGCCTTCCCATTCCGGTTCGAAGGGCGTGACGTTGACGATGATGCCGCAGCGCGCATAGGTCGACTTGCCGAGGCAGATCGTCAGCACGCTGCGCGGGATGCGGAAATACTCGATGGTGCGCGCCAGCGCGAAGGAGTTCGGCGGGATGATGCAGACGTCGCTCTTGACGTCGACGAAGGAATTCGAATCGAAGTTTTTCGGATCGACGATGGTGCTGTTGATGTTGGTGAAAATCTTGAACTCGTCGGCGCAGCGGATATCGTAGCCGTACGACGAAGTGCCGTAGGAGATGACCTTGCGGCCGTCCACCGAGCGCACCTGGCCCGGCTCGAACGGCTCTATCATGCCGGTTTCTTGCGCCATGCGGCGTATCCATTTGTCGCTTTTAATCGTCATCGCAAAGGCATTTTCTTAAGAATTTCAGGAAGCGGAATTTCAGGATGCAGGCAGGGCTGCGCGGCTCGCCGCGGCTAACCGGTGCGCGCGGACCGGATCGCTGGAATTTTACGCGAAAAGACCGTTCTCCGAAGCGTCTGGCGGCACATTTTTCAGCAGCGCGCCGCCCGCGCGACATTTTCGCCGCAAAAAACTAAATAATCGACGGCAGCAGGTCGGCGATCATGGCGCGCGTCGCTTCGGCCGCCGCCTGCGGCGACTCCATCGGGAACAGGTGGCCGCCCGGCAGCTGGCGGAAAAAGTGCCCGACCAGTCTGCGCGTCGAACCCAGCCCGGCCTGGCGGCATTCATCCGAATTGATGCCGCCGATGAAGCCTATCGGCACCGGGAAGCCGCCGCGCACCAGGCACCCGATATGGTCGGGCAGGGTCAGGTACACCGCCGTCTCCGCCTCGCGCGTAAAACGCAGTTGCACGCCGTCCGGATGCGCTTTCAAGCCACTGTCGATATAGTCGCGCAGTACGCCGGGAGCCCAGGCGGCGAACATCTCCTTGGCGGCGAAATGGCGATAAGCCGCTTCCGCGTCGGGCCACAGGTAGCGCCGGCGGATGGAAAAGCGCGCCGGCGAAAAGCGCTCGGCGAACAGGGAACTGCGGCGCAGCAGCCGCACCAGCAGCGCGCGCCAGCCGGCCACCACCGGCGAATCGAGCATCACCACGCAGCGCACCAGGTCCGGCCGCGCCTTGGCCGCCATCAGGCACAGCATGCCGCCCAGCGAATGGCCGACCAGAATCACCGGCGCAGTGTAGCGGGCCGTCAGCTGGTCGACCAGTTCCTGCGCCAGTTCGCGCCAGCCGTCCCTGACCGGATAACGCGGATCATGCGCATACATGTCCAGCGCCTGGACCTCGAAATCGGCGCGCAGCAGGTCGACATAGCGGCGGTAGGTGCCGGCGGGATAGCTGTTGGCGTGGGCGAAATGCAGCTGGGGTTTGCTCATATTTGTTTATATCGTTTCCGCAGATGCTCAAGGTTCCGGCAATTGTAAAGGCGAATGGCGGGGATGCTTCTGGAGGCAAACCACTAATATTATTGGCAGTTGTACAGGCGGTTTTTGCGAGCTCCGGAACTGGGACATCCGCATCTGGGAACTGACGAAAGTTCAGCGCCCATACCAATAACGGGCGTGCTCGCCGCGGTAGGCGCCGACTTCCAGGAGCGGACCGAATTCCAGCGTGACGGCGCCGGTTTCGTCGGTGCGCAGGCGTTCGATGCCCAGGTCGCGATAACGCGCATCCACCTCCTTCTTCGGATGGCCGTAGCGGTTGCGGTAGCCGACCTGGAACACGGCGATGTCCGGCGCCACCGCCTGCAGGAAGGCCGGCGTGGACGAGGTGCCGCTGCCGTGGTGCGGCGCCAGCAGGACGTCGGCCTTGAGGCGGCCGCGCGCCCGTTCCAGCAACTGCGCTTCCTGCGCCGCTTCGATATCGGCCGCCAGCAAAATCGACTTGCCGGCGGCGCTGATCTTCAGCGTGCAGCCGCGCGCGTTCGGCTTCAGCGCGGCGTCCGCATAACTGTCCGCCAGCGGGTGCAGCATCTCGAAGGACACGCCATCCCACCACCAGCCCTGCCCCGCCTCGCAGCGCCGGTGCTGCGGCGCCGCCCTGACGATGGCGTGCTGCGGCGGCAGCGAAGAGGCGACCCAGCCCACGCGCACGTTCTCGAGAAGCGCCAGCGCGCCGCCGGAATGGTCGCTGTCGCCGTGCGTGACGACGAGGCCGTCGAGGGCGTCGATGCCGCGCGCTTTCAGGTAAGGCAGGATGACGCGGTTGCCGCCGTTCGAGTCGGGCGAATAGAACGGCCCGGTGTCGTACAGCAGGCGGTGGCCGGCGGTTTCGATCAGCAAGGCCATGCCCTGGCCGACGTCGAAGGCGGTGACCGTCATCCGTCCCTGCGGCGGTTGCGCCGGCAAGGCGGTCAGCAGCGGAAGCCAGGTGGCGATGCCCACCCAGCGCAGCGGCCAGCCGCGCGGCGCCAGCATCCACAGGCTGCCGGCCAGCGCCCAGGCAAACAGCCACCACGACGGCGCCGGCGCGCTCCACACCGCAATGCGCCAGGCGCCCAGCCATTGCAGGATCTGCGCCAGCCATTGCACGATCCCGTGCGCCAGGCCCAGGAGCAGCCCGGCGAACGGCGCCGGCAGCAGGCTGCCCAGCAGCGCCAGCGGCGTGACGACGAGGCTGACCAGCGGGATCGCCAGCGCATTCGCCAGCGGGCTGACCAGCGACACCTGGGAAAACAGCAGCATCGTCAGCGGCACCAGTCCGAGCGTGACGGCGTACTGGGTGTGGGCGCCGGCCCGCAGCGCCGTCCAGCAACGCTGTGCTTGCGTCTGCGCCTGGGCCGGATCGCGGCGCAACGCGGTGCGGCCGACGGTGGCGTACAAGATGATCGCGACCGCGCCGAAGGACAGCCAGAAGCCGGGCCACAATACCGCCCAGGGATCGAGCAGCACGACCAGCCCGAGGGCCGCGCACAGCACGTGCGAAACGCTGGCGATCCGCCCCAGCCACAGCGCGGCCGCGACCACCGACAGCATGTACAGCGTGCGCTGGGCCGGCACGCCGAAGCCGGCCAGCAGCACGTACAGCAGGGCGACGGCGGCGCCGGCCAGGGCGCCGGCCTTTTGCGCCGGCAGGATCAATGGCAACTGCAGCGCCGTGAAGAAGGAGCGCCGCCACAGCGCCGACGCGGCCAGCGCGAACAGGCCGGCGATCATCGTGATGTGCAAGCCCGAAATCGAGATCAGATGGCTGATGCCGGTGCGGTTGAATACCTTCCAGTCCGACTGGTCGATGGCGCGCTGGTCGCCCACCACCAGCGCGACGATGACGCCGGCGTACTGCTTGCCGGCCAGGGTGCGCAGGATATGCTCGCGCAGTGTTGCGCGGCAGTGCTCGACCAGGTTGGAGAAACCGAACACGAAGCTGGCTAGCCTATGGTTTTTATGCACCGCGCGCTGGTCGTCGCGCACATAGCCGGTGGCGCGCAAGCCCTGCTCCAGCAACCAGACTTCGTAGTCGAAGCCGTACGGATTCGCATTGCCGTGGGGCCGCTGCAGGCGCACCGTCAACTCCCAGCGTTCGCCCGGCCGGACGTCCCCCACTTGCGCCGCTTCGCCGTGGAAGCCGGCGTACCAGGACAGTGCTATCCGCGGCGGCACCGCTATCGGCGCGCCGATCACCTTCTCGACCGCGAAATTGAAGCGCACGCCCTGCTCGAAACTGTAAGGCAGGCTGCCGATGGTGCCGACCAAGATGATGTCGCGGCCTTCATCGGCCTTGGCCAATTGCGGCGCCAGCGCGGATTGAGCCAAAATGGCGGCCCAGAAAAATCCCAGGGTGGCACCGGAGAACAGCGCGACGGTGACGTGGACTAGCGGTGTACGGCGGCGAGTCAGCCAGGCGAATGCGGCGCTGGCGAGCATGGATGCGCACAAAGTCATCGTGGCATGTTCAGGCAGGGTGGCGCGGGTTTGCAGCAAAGCCGCACCGGCGACAAATCCGAGAATGGCGCAACGCATGGTGTCGGTCTGGTCGGGGAAACGACCAGTGTGCGCGGCGGCGGCGCAAGGCGACTTGGCGCCTGTCTAACTTAGGTCGATAGACGCCTGGTGAGGTGTACTGTCAATAGTGGACACTTCCGCCTCAAGCAGCCAGCTCGGTTTTGCTGAAATTCTCAACGAACTGTGTCGGCGATATGTAGCCAAGGCGCGAATGGCACCGCGGCGGCAAAACGATCCGGAAATTTACAACTATA
>DASYLQ010000012.1:0-7649 GCA_036009485.1 Janthinobacterium sp. | reverse complement strand
CGCCGACAGTCCGGCCCGGGCGGCGGCGCTGGAACGCTTCATGGCGGCCGTGCTGCGCACCGAACCCGGCGCCGCCGGCGGGCCGATTTCGATACGCGGCTCGGCCGACACCATCATGGCCGCCTTCGCCCAGGCCGGCGCCTGGGCCGTGCTGTCGATCACCATCCTGCTGTGGATCACGCTGCGGCGCTTCGGCGACGTGTTGCGCACCCTGGTGCCGCTGCTGGTCTCGACCATGGTGACGCTGGAACTGTGCGTCGTCCTCGGCATCCCGCTGAACTTTGCCAACGTCATCGCCCTGCCCTTGCTGCTGGGGGTGGGCGTCGCCTTCAAGATCTATTACGTGATGGCCTGGCGTAGCGGCCAGACCCATTTGCTGCAATCGAGCCTCACCCATGCCGTGCTGTACAGCGCCGCCACGACGGCGGCCGCGTTCGGAAGCTTGAGCTTTTCGCACCACCCCGGCACCGCCAGCATGGGAAAATTGCTGGCGCTGTCGCTGGCCTGCACCTTGGTCGGCGCCGTCTTTTTCCAGCCCATCCTGCTGGGCAAGCCGCGCGCGCCGAATACGGACGACGCCGGCCCCGATCACTCTTCCGACTGACGACCATGCCTATACCCGATACCATGAGCAGCAAGTTGAACGACCGCATAACAGAGGACATGCGAGAGGACATGAGAGAGGACACGAGCGGCCGCGCCGGCCCATCCGCCATCGCCGCGTCCCTGCTGCTGTGCGCAATCCTGGGCGGCTGCGCCACCGGACCGGACGCCAACCCGCGCGACCCGCTGGAGCCGTTCAACCGCGCCGTTTTCAAGGTCAACGACAAAGTCGACCGCTACGTCGCCGTGCCGCTGGCCAAGGGTTACCAGAAGGTTACGCCGTCGCCGCTGCGCACGGCGGTCACCAATTTCTTTTCCAACCTGGGCGATGTCGGCAACGCCGTCAACAATCTGCTGCAGGGCAAGGGCGACGAGGGCTTCGCCAGCCTGGCGCGGGTGGCGGTCAACACGGTATTCGGCATCGGCGGGCTGTTCGACGTCGCCACCCGGTCCGGGCTGAAAAAACACCCGCAGGATCTCGGCCTGACCCTGGGCGTGTGGGGCATTCCTTCCGGCCCGTACCTGGTGCTGCCGCTGTTCGGCCCCAGTTCCTTTCGCGACGGCGCCGGCGTCGCCGGCAGTTTCAAGCTGGACCCGGCCAACTACGCCAAGCCGGCGCTGCGCAATTCGCTGTACGGCGTCAATATCGTCAACACCCGGGCCAATCTGCTGGGCGCCAGCGAATTGCTGTCGCTGGCGGCGCTGGATCCTTACACCTTCACGCGCGACGCCTATCTGCAGCAGCGCAATTACCTGATCCAGGACGGCCGGGGCGGCGCCAGGCTGCCCGACTACGACGATCCCGGCGACACGAACGCGGCGCCGGCCGACGCACCCAGGCAGGAAGAAGAAAAACCCAGGGACTAAAGTACCAGCTGCGCAGCGCGCGATTCAGCCCGGCGCCGGCAGCGCAAAGCGCCGGCCCAGCAGTTTGCGCGTGGTCTTCAGGACGGCGCGCGCGGCCGCGGCGTCGCGCCCCAGTTGCAGCAAGCCGCCCAACTGGCGCGGATCGGCGGCCAGGGCGCGCAGCAAGGCGCCCAGGTCGGTGCGGCCGTCGGGACCGAGCGCGACCAGCGCCGCCGGCGGCAGCGCCCGTCCGGCCGGATCGAGCACGATACGGCAAGCCGCGAACGGCAGTTGCGCCGCCTGCGCCGCGCGCGCCGCCAGATGCGACTCCATATCCACCGCCAGGGCGCCGCTGCCCAGATGCAGCGCCTGCTTGTCCGCCACGCCGGCCACGGCGGCGTCGACGCCCGCCAGTATGCCGACGCTGGCCGCCGGCAGCGCCAGCCGTATCGCGGCCGACCAGGCCGGATCGGTATCGATACCCCGCCCTTCATGGACGATGCGCGCCGCCACCAGCACGGCGCCGGGCGGCAGCGACGGCGCCAGCCCGCCCGCCACGCCGAAACTGATGACGCCGTCGCACGGCAGGCGCAGGCGGGCGGCCAGCGCCTGCGCCAGCGCGGCGCCGCGCAAGCCATACAAGACTTCCACCCCGGCGCCGGCGGCGATGCCGGCTTCGAAAGCCATGCCGGTCACCAGCACCAGGGCGGCCATGCCTACATGCCCCAGGGGATAGGGCGCGCTTCGCCCTGGCGGAAATTGCAGTAGCGCGCCAATGCCCACAGCGGGAAATAACGGGCGTAGCCGTGATAACGCAAATAAAACACGCGCGGAAAGCCGACCGCGGTGAAATGCTCTTCCGGCCAGTTGCCGTCGTCCAGCTGGGTGCGCGCCAGGTAGGCTATGCCGCGCGCCACCGCCGGGCTGGCGGCGGCGCCGGCCGCCATCAGTCCCAGCAGCGCCCACGCGGTCTGCGAGGCGGTGCTCGGCGCCGGCTCATGGCCGCGGTAATCGGCGCGGTAGCTGTCGCCATCCTCGCCCCAGCCGCCATCCTCGTTCTGGATTTCAAGCAGCCAGTCGGCGGCGCGCCGGATCGCGGGCGTGCTGGCCGGCAAACCGGCGGCGCTCAACGCGCACAAGGCGCTCCAGGTGCCGTAGATATAGTTGGTGCCCCAGCGGCCAAACCAGCTGCCGTTGGCTTCCTGCTCGGACAGGATGTAAGCCAGCGCCGCCTGGGCCACCGGCCCGTCGGCCGCGCCGGCCAGTTGCGCCAGCATCGACAGGCAGCGCGCCGACACGTCCACCGTGGGCGGATCCAGCAGCGCCCCATGGTCGGCGAAGGGGATGTTATTTAGATGAAAATGCGTATTGTCCGGCTCGAACGCGCCCCAGCCGCCATTCGTGCTCTGCATGCCGGCCACCCATTCGACGGCGCGCGCGATCGCCTCGCGGTCCGTGCCGCCGCTGCCGCTGGCGCGGTGCAGCGCCATCACCACGACGGCGGTATCGTCGACGTCCGGATAGTGCGGATTGGCGTACTGGAAAGCCCAGCCGCCCGGCCGCAATTGCGGCCGCCGCACGGCCCAGTCGCCGTAATGGTCCAGCACTTGCAGCGGACGCAGCCAGGCCAGCCCGCGCGCCGCCGCGGCCGAGGCGCGCGTGCCGCCCACTTCCAGCAGCGCGTGGCAAGCCAGCGCCGTATCCCATACCGGCGACAGGCAGGGCTGGCAATACGCCTCATGTTCGCGCACCACCAGCAGGCGGTCGATGGCGCTGCGGGCGCGCACCATGGTCGGGTCGGAATGCGGCACACCGAGCACGTCGAACATCATCACCGCATTCACCATGGCCGGGAAGATGGCGCCCAGGCCGTGGTCGCCGTTCACGCGTTCGCGCACGAAGCGCTCGGCGCGGGCGATCGCATGCTGGCGCAAACGCTTGGGGACCAGGAATTCGCCGGCGCGCAAGACGACGTCGAGGGCGGAAAACAGGCTGAACCACAGCAAGCCCTGGTGCGGCGCCTTGCGCGGCAAGCCCAGCGAGCGCCCCGGCCGGCTGAACAGTTCGTCGATGCCGATGCCGCGCGGATTGCGCGCCTGCGGCCGCAGGCTGTTCAATACCAGCAGGGGCACCAGCACCGTGCGCGACCAATAGGAAACCTTGGACAAATGAAAAGGGAACCAGAGCGGAAACAGCATGATTTCGACCGGCATCATCGGCACCGCCTGCCAGGGCATGACGCCGAACAGCGCCAGCAAGGTGCGCGTGAAGACATTCGACGCCTCGGCCCCGCCCTGCGCCAGGATGGCTGCGCGCGCCCGCCGCATGTGCTCGGCGTCGAGTTCGTCGCCCAGCATCTTCAGCGCGAAATACGCCTTCACGCTGGCGCTGATGTCGGCCTGGCCTTCCTTGAACAGCGGCCAGCTGCCATCCGCATTTTGCAGGCGGCGCAGGTAACGCCCGATGCGCGTCTCCAGTTGCGGGTCCGGCGTTTCGCCGAGGTAATGCACCATCAGCACATATTCCGCCGAGATGGTGGCGTCCGCTTCCAGTTCAAATACCCAGTGACCGTCTTCGCGCTGGGTTTCCAGCAAGGCGTCCAGGGCTTGTTCGAGCGCCGCTTCGGCTTCCAGCGGCTCTTCTTGTATGGCGGCTTGTCGTACTGAGGACATGGTCATCTGGCTATTTACCTCGCCAGAAGAACAATAGCTCGCGGCGCGCAGCCGCCATCACAGACAAAGGCATACCTGTCTCATGGGCGATCCTGGTACTGACCATGTTACTCCCCCGTTACGCGTTAAAGCGGCTCAGATCAAAGAGCTTAGGAGTATAGCAAGATGAATTATTCTCTGCAGAACAGCGCCGCAAGCCTATCAAACGGCAAGCCGCCGCCACGCCGGAACCAGGCCCTTGGCTAAATGAAAGTTTTGTAATGTCCAGGCGAGAATGCTGTAAGTAGCCGTGAGCTAGCATGCAATGCATACAAGGACGCGCTTCTTTGAGGCGCGCGACTCATTGCTCCGGGACTAACCATGTGGATTGTCAGACTTGCACTCAGCCGGCCATATACCTTCGTGGTGCTGGCCATTTTGCTATTTATCTTAGGGCCGCTCGCCATCCTGCGCACGCCGACCGATATTTTTCCAAACATTAATATCCCGGTCGTCAGCGTGGTCTGGTCGTATAACGGCCTCAACGCGGAAGACATTTCCAACCGCATCACCTCGGTCTACGAACGGGCCCTGACCTCGGACGTGGAAGATATCGAGCATATCGAATCGCAATCGCTGAACGGCGTGGCGGTCATCAAGATTTACTTCCACCCGGGCGCCGACATCAACCGCGCGATCGCCGAAACGGTTTCCAATTCGGCTTCCATCCTGCGCAACCTGCCGCCTGGCACCTTGCCGCCGAATATCATCAGTTATAACGCCTCCACCGTGCCCATCCTGCAATTGGGCCTCTCCAGCGATACCCTGCCGGAGCAAAGCCTGTATGACCTGGGCAACAGTGCGATCCGGCCCCAGCTCGCCACCGTGCAAGGCGCCGCGGTTCCCCTGCCCTTCGGCGGCAAGATCCGCCAGATCATGGTGGATATCGATCCGCAAGCCTTGCAAGCGAAGGGCCTGGCGCCTATCGACGTGGTCAACGCCGTCAATGCCCAGAGCCTGGTGTTGCCGGGCGGCAGCGCCAAGATCGGCGCCCAGGAATACAATGTGCAGATGAATGGCAGCACCGCCACGGTCGCGGCCTTGAACGATTTGCCGATCAAGATGCAAAACGGCGCCGTCATCTATGTCCGGGACGTGGCCCATGTGCGCGACGGCTATGTGCCGCAGACGAATATCGTGCGCAGCGACGGCAAGCGCGCCGCCCTGCTTGAAATCGAAAAGAGCGGCAGCACCTCGACGCTGACCATCGTCCAGCAAATCAAGAACCTGCTGCCCAATCTGCAGGCGAGCCTGCCGGCCGGCTTGAAGATCACGCCGCTGTCGGATCAGTCCATCTTCGTCAAGTCGGCGGTCACCGGCGTGGTGCACGAAGCGCTGATCGCCGCCTGCCTGACGGCGCTGATGATCCTGCTGTTCCTGGGCAGCTGGCGCGCCACGCTGATCATCGCGGTCACGATTCCGCTCTCCATCCTGAGCTCGCTGATCGCCCTGTCCTGGCTTGGCGAAACCATCAATATCCAGACCCTGGGCGGTCTGGCGCTGGCGGTCGGCATCCTGGTCGACGACGCCACCGTGGCGATCGAGAACATCACCCACCACATCGAAAACGGCGCCTCGCTGCAGGATGCGATCCTGACCGGTTCCGGCGAAATCGCCGTGCCGACCTTCGTCTCGACGCTGTCGATCTGTATCGTGTTCCTGCCCATGTTCCTGTTGACGGGCGTGGCGCGCTACCTGTTCGTGCCGCTGGCCGAAGCCGTCGTGTTCGCCATGTGCGCTTCGTATTTCTTTTCGCGCACCCTGATCCCGACGCTGGCCATGTTCCTGATGAAGCTGCCGCAGCAAAACGCCCGGAAACACGGCGCGGTGGCCGGCGCCTTCATCCGTTTCCAGGCCGCTTTCGAACACCGCTTCGAGCAACTGCGCAATGGCTACAAGGCCAAGCTCGATGCCGCCATCAAGAACCGTAAAGTCTTTTTGCCGGTCTTCATGCTGCTGTGCATCGCCTCGCTGATCCTGCTGCCGTTCACCGGACGCGACTTCTTCCCCTCCGTCGACACCGGCGAGATCCGCATGCACATGCGCGCCGCCACCGGCACGCGCATAGAACAGACCGCCAGCCTGGCCGACCAGGTCGAGGCCAAGATCCGCGAAGTCATCCCGGCCTCGGCCCAGGCCGCGCTGCTCGACAATATCGGCGTTCCGGTCAGCGGCATCAACCTGACCTACGATAGCTCCGGACCGATAGGCACGGAAGATGCCGACGTGCTGATCTCGCTCAAGCCCGGCCATGCGCCGACGGCAGACTATGTGGCGACGCTGCGCAAGACGCTGCCGCAAGCCTTCCCCGGCATTACCTTCTCTTTCCTGCCGGCCGACATCGTCGGACAAATCCTGAACTTCGGCGTGCCGGCGCCTATCGACATCCAGATCGTCGGCAAGCAACTGGCGAAGAACCGGGAAGTGGCGAACGAGCTGCTGGCCTCGCTGCGCCAGGTGCGCGGCCTGGTCGATGCGCGCATCCAGCAGCCGAACAATGAACCGGCGATCAATATCGACGTCGACCGCACCAAGGCGATCCAGGCTGGCTTGACCCAGCAGCAAGTGGCGCAAAACCTGTTGATCGCGCTGTCCGGCAGCTCGCAGACGACGCCGAACTTCTGGCTCGACCCGAAAAACGGCGTCAGCTACGCCTTGACGGCGCAAGTGCCGCAATACGCCATTCATTCGCTGCAAAACCTGGCCAACCTGCCGCTGACGCGGAATGCGGCCAGCACGGCGCCGCAGGAATTGCTCGGCACGATAGGCAGCATGCACCGCACGACGCAGCAAGCCGTGGTCTCGCACTATAACGTGCTGCCCGTGCTGGACCTGTATGGCTCGGTGCAGGGGCGCGATCTGGCCGGCGTCGCGGCGGACGTGACCAAGCTGGTCGACGCCGCCCGCGCCAAGCTGCCGCCCGGCTCGACCATCACCCTGCGCGGCCAGGTCCAGTCGATGAATGAATCGTTTTTCGGCCTGGGCACCGGACTGATCTTTGCCGTGGTGCTGGTCTACCTGCTGATGACCGTGAACTTCCAGTCCTGGACCGATCCCTTCGTCATCGTCTGCGGCTTGCCCGCTTCGCTGGCCGGCATCGCCTGGATCCTGTTCGCCACCGGCACGACCCTGAGCGTGCCCGCCCTCACCGGCACCATCCTGTGCGTCGGTATCGCGACGGCGAACAGCATCCTGGTGGTCAGCAAGGCGCGCGAATTGCTCCAGGAAGGCATGGCGCCGCTGCAGGCCGGGCTGGAGGCTGGTTTCAGCCGCTTCCGTCCAGTCTTGATGACGGCCCTGGCGATGATGATCGGCATGCTGCCGATGGCGCTGGGCCTGGGCGACGGCGGCGAGCAGAACGCGCCCCTGGGCCGGGCCGTCGTCGGCGGACTGGCTGTGGCGACCTGCACCACCCTCTTCTTCGTGCCTATTATGTACACCGTTCTGCGCCGGAAACAGCCGGCGCCTATCGATCAGAGCGAGGACGAC
>DASYLQ010000011.1:0-2313 GCA_036009485.1 Janthinobacterium sp. | reverse complement strand
CTTCGGCGAGGCGATCGGGCCGCTGCGCATGATGGGCGGCGCCCTGCTCCTGTGCGGCATCTACCTGTCGAAGCGCGGCTCGTCATGAACGGCGCCTGCTATGCCCTGCTGGACGACGCCGGCGCCGCCGGCCCGGCGGCCAGCTCCCGGCTCTACACCGGCCATGCGGCGACGCTAAACTGCGCCGACATCGGCGCCTGGCCCGCCGTGCTGGAGCAGATGCAGCAAGCCTTGCGGCGCGGCCGGCACGCGGTGGCGCTGTGCGCCTATGAGCTGGGAACGGCCTTGTTGGGGACGCCGGCGCGGCGCGATGCCGGGACGGACGGCGATCCGCCTGCGCTGGCGCAAATACTCTTGTTCGACCGCTGCGACCATTTATCGCGGACGCAAGTGGATGCCTGGCTGGCCGCGCGCTGCGCCGGCGCTGCGCCAGCGGCCGGCATCGCGCAGGTGCGCGCCAACGTCGACGAAGCCGGGTTCGCGCGCGCGCTGGCGCGCATTCACGCCTACATCGAAGCCGGCGACACCTACCAGGTCAACTATACCTACCGGCTGCGCTTCGACGCCTTCGGTTCGCCGGCGGCGCTGTATGCGCGGCTGCGGGCGCGCCAGCCGGTGCCTTACGGCGCGCTGATCGAACTGCCGGACGGCGGCGCGGTGCTGTCGCTGTCGCCCGAACTGTTCGTCCGCCACGCGCGCGGCGAACTGACCGCGCGGCCGATGAAGGGCACGGCGCCGGCCGCGCCGGCGGACAGGGACGGCGAAAATCCGCAGCGCGCCGCGGCGCTGGCCGCCGACCCGAAAAACCGCGCCGAAAATTTGATGATCGTCGACCTGCTGCGCAACGACATCGGGCGCATCGCCGAAACCGGTTCGGTTCAAGTGCCGGCGCTGTTCGAGGTGCAGCGCTACGGCAGCGTGCTGCAGATGACGTCCACCGTGCGCGCCCGGCTGCGCGGCGACCGCACGCTGGCCGACATCTTCCAGGCGCTCTACCCCTGCGGCTCGATCACCGGCGCGCCCAAGCGGCGCACCATGGAAATCATCGCCGAGCTGGAAGCGGCGCCGCGCGGCATCTACACCGGCGCCATCGGCTGGTTCGATGCGCCCGCGGACGGGCGCCAGGTCGGCGATTTTTGCCTGTCGGTGCCGATCCGCACGCTGGCCCTGCAGGCCCCGGCCGGCGGCGTGCGCCCGGGCGAGATGGGGGTCGGCGCCGGCATCGTCTTCGACAGCGACGCGGGCGAGGAATATGCGGAGTGCCGCCTCAAGGCGCGCTTCCTGACCGGCCTGGCCAAGGACTTCGAACTGTTCGAGACCATGCACGCCAGCCGCGCCGGCGTGCGCCACCTGGAACGCCATCTGGCGCGGCTGTCTTCCTCGGCGGCCTATTTCGGCTTTGCCTTCGATGCAAGGCCGCTGCGGCAAAAACTGGCCGAGGCTTGCGCCGGCCTGGCGGAAACAGAGCCCAGCCGATTGCGCCTGGCCCTGGACCAGGCCGGCGCCTGCACCATCGCGCAGGCGCCGCTGGCCGCGCTGGCCGAGCCGGTGCGCCTGCTGCTGGGCGCGGAAACGACCCGCTCGGACGACTTGTTTTTGCGCCACAAGACGACGCTGCGGGCGCGCTACGACGCCGGCTGGCGCCAGGCTGAAACGCGGGGCGCCTTCGATACCCTGTTTTTCAATGAGCGCGGCGAATTGACCGAGGGCGGGCGCAGCAATGTGTTCGTCAAGCTGGAGGGGCGCTGGTGGACGCCGCCGCTGTCGGCCGGCGCCCTGCCCGGCGTGATGCGTTCGGTGCTGCTGGACGATCCGGCCTGGAACGCCGCCGAACGGGTGCTGACCATCGGCGACTTGCGCGCCGCCCAGGAAATCGTCGTCTGCAATGCGCTGCGCGGCGCGCTGCGGGCAACGGTGCTGTTTGACGATGCGGGCGCGGCGCGGTGATGCGCCGCTGCTACCCGACCAGGCAGGCCTCAGCCTTATGCCGAAATCCGAACACGTATCAACTCGTCAATGATGCGGTGCGCCAGGCACGCCGGGCTCGGTAAAAAAATGCAGCGGCACTGCTTTGGCCAAGGCGCGATAACCCTCGTCGCCGGGATGCACATGGTCGCCGCTGTCGAGCGTTGGCGAAATTCGCGAAATCTGTCGCCGATCACGGATAGCGGCGTCAAAGTCGAGGACACGGTCGAAAGCGCCAGACGTGCGGATCCACTTGTTGACGGCGAGCCGTTTTGCTTCCGCCGCAGCGTTGTGGCGCAGCGGCTGCTTCGCGCCACCATAGGGTGTCAGGGTCGCGCCCCACACCTC
>DASYLQ010000010.1:0-16273 GCA_036009485.1 Janthinobacterium sp. | reverse complement strand
CGCGGGTCAACGCCGGTCATTTCTTTGCGTTGCCGCAATCGCCGCAATTATTCAAGCAATTGCTGATGGTCGCCAACTTCGACCGTTATTACCAGATCACCAAATGCTTCCGCGACGAAGACCTGCGCGCCGACCGCCAGCCCGAATTCACCCAGATCGATTGCGAGACGTCCTTCCTGTCCGAACAGGAAATCCGCGACCTGTTTGAAAACATGATACGCACGGTCTTCAAGAATACCCTGGACATCGACTTGCCGAATCCCTTCCCGGTGATGGACTTCGCCACAGCGATGGGCAAATACGGTTCCGACAAGCCGGACATGCGCGTCAAGCTGGAATTCACCGACCTGACCCACGTCATGAAGGACGTCGACTTCAAGGTCTTCGCCGGCGCGGCGAATATGGAAGGCGGCCGCGTGGTCGGCTTGCTGGTGCCGGGCGGCGCGAAGGACGGTTCCGGCATGCCGCGTTCCGAGATCGACGCCTACACCCAGTTCGTCGCCATCTACGGCGCCAAGGGACTGGCTTACATCAAGGTCAATGAAAAGGCCAAGGGCCGCGACGGCCTGCAATCGCCGATCGTGAAAAACCTGCACGATGCCGCGCTGGCGCAGATCGTCGAACTGACCGGCGCCCAGGACGGCGACCTGATCTTCTTCGGCGCCGACAAGGCCAAGGTCGTCAACGACGCCATCGGCGCGCTGCGCGTGAAGATCGGCCATAGCGATTTCGGCAAGAAGGCCGGCTTGTTCGAAGAGGTCTGGAAGCTATTGTGGGTCATCGACTTCCCGATGTTCGAGTTCGACGAAGAAAACAACCGCTGGTCGGCGACCCATCATCCCTTCACGGCGCCGAAAGACGGCCATGAAGACATGTTGGAAACCAATCCGGGCGCCTGCATCGCCAAGGCTTACGACATGGTCTTGAACGGCTGGGAACTGGGCGGCGGTTCGATCCGTATCCACCGCGAAGAAGTGCAGAGCAAGGTGTTCCGCGCGCTGAAGATCGACGCCGACGAAGCGCGCCTGAAATTCGGCTTCCTGCTCGACGCGCTGCAATACGGCGCGCCGCCGCACGGCGGCCTGGCGTTCGGCCTGGACCGCATCGTCACGATGATGACCGGTTCCGATTCGATCCGCGACGTGATCGCCTTCCCGAAAACCCAGCGCGCCCAGGATTTGCTGACCCACGCGCCGTCCGAGGTCGACGAGAAGCAATTGCGCGAACTGCACATCCGCCTGCGCGCGGCGGAGCCGAAGATCGCTTAATATTCCGTTGATCCATCCCGGATGACCGATATGCAAAAGGCGCGGGCGACTGCGCCTTTTCTTTGTTTACATGACATGAGCCATAAAATCCCCGAATCCGTTTTGGTCGTCATCCACACCGCCGCGCTGGAAGTGCTGCTGATCGAGCGCGCCGACAAGCCGGGCTTTTGGCAATCGGTGACCGGCTCGCTCGACGCGCCCGACGAGCCGCTGCTGCAGACCGCCGCCCGCGAATTGTTCGAGGAAACCGGCATCGTCGCCGACGGCGCAGCCATCCGCTTGCGCGACTGGCGCCTGTCGAACGTTTATGAAATCTATCCGGTCTGGCGCCACCGCTACGCCCCCGGCGTGACGCAAAATACCGAGCACGTGTTCAGCGTCCAGGTGCCGCGCGACATCGCCATCACCCTCAGCCCGCGCGAGCATACCGGCTTTGTCTGGCTGCCGTACCTGGAGGCGGCCGACAAGTGCTTTTCCTCTTCCAACGCCGAAGCGATCCTGCAATTGCCCAGACAACTGGCTTGAACGCTGTAAAACATTGTTGCGTCTCGACAATACCAAGAAAGTTGCAGTGAAGTAGGATTTCCATCCGCTTGCTCACTTTAGGGGCCTCGAAAAAACGTAGCGAGCAAGCCTGATATCGCGTTGAGTAGCGGAGTTGTGTGAATGCACAGTGAGCAACGGAGACACGAGAGCGGGCTGCGCAT
The DNA here is from genome assembly GCA_036009485.1 of Janthinobacterium sp. GTDB lineage: Bacteria > Pseudomonadota > Gammaproteobacteria > Burkholderiales > Burkholderiaceae_D > Janthinobacterium. The sequence goes on along the minus strand of DASYLQ010000010.1, from coordinate 14,298 downwards.
CAGGTTTTCGAGGTCCCTTTCACCAGGGGTGTCCGATGGAAAATACTGCTGCATTGCGCGATCCCGCGCCGTTCTCTACGCCTGGAAATATCCGCACGGATGCGAATGAAAATTTCCTGTTTTCCGTGCTGGCCGCCTTGTCGGTCTTGTTCTGGAGCGTGCTGACCCTGGCGACGCTGGGGACGATCTGGCTGATTTTGGCCGGGGTTTACCTGTTCAGCCTGATGGCGATGTCGTATTTCATTTCTCACCTCCAGGGTAACGGCGTCAAGGTGAGTCCGGCCCAATTCCCGGCCCTGCACGCGCGCTTCAACGATTGCTGCCAGCGCGTGGGCCTGCAGCAGCGCCCGGAATTCTATCTGCTGGCCGGCCACGGCGCGCTGAACGCCTTTGCCACGCGCTTCCTGCGCCGCCACTATGTCGTGCTGCTGTCGGATATCGTCGACGCCTTGCAGGACGATGCGGAAGCGCTCAATTTCTACATCGGCCACGAACTTGGCCATGTCTCGCAAAAGCATCTGGTGCACCGCTGGTGGATCGGCATCATGATGGCGACGCCGCTGCTGGGCGCGGCCTATGCCCGTTCGCGCGAATATACCTGCGACCAGTTCGGCCTGGCCTGCTGCGCGAATACGGGCAGCGCCGTGAGGGCGCTGGCGGTATTGGCGGCCGGCAGCCGGCGCTGGAAAGAGCTGAACGCCGACGCCTACATCGGCCAGGCCGCCGGCAGCGGCGGCTTCTGGATGTCGCTCAATGAGCTGACCGGCGATTATCCGTGGTTGTGCAAGCGCGTCGCCCGCGTCCGGGACGGCGACCAGGCGCTCTTTCCGCGCCGTCATGTGCTGGCCTGCGGGCTGGCGGCATTGATTCCGCGCACAGGCTTCGGCATCATCGGCGCGCTGGTCTTGTACGCTTATATCGGCATCCTGGCCGGCAGCATGCGGCCCTGGTATGCCAATTACGTGGAAAGCAAACAGGTGGCGGAAAGCCGGGCCAGCCTGTCCAGCGGCTACCAGATCGGCAAGGCGGCGGCCGATCTGGTAGCCGCGTATCTGGAAAAGAAAAAGCGCTTGCCCGCCTCGGTGCAGGAAGCCGGTTTCGACCTCGGCAGTAACGGCGTGGTGGAAGCCATCGATGTCGCCTCCGACCAGAGCGGCACGCTGATCGTGCGCATGGCGGCGCCGAACCAGGGATGGTCACTGTATCTGGTGCCGCAGTTCGACGACGGCAAACTGGTCTGGCGCTGCAGCGGCGGGGAAAGGGTCGCTGTGAAGTTGCTGCCGTCGCAATGCCAGCCAGGGCCGGACGAGGATAGCGATGGCGCCGAGGCCCCGCGTTCGGCCGGCTGATCCGGCTGCTCGGTGCGCTTTTGCGGGGCACCGTAAACTAATACTCCTGCGCACGATTGGCGGACGGCTGAAACCGGCCTTATGGAGGTAAAATCATCTCCATGAAAATCCGCGTTGCAACCTATAACATCCACAAAGGCGTCTCCTCGATCCGTGGCCTGCCCCGTGTCCACGCCCTGAAACAGGCGATCGGCCTGTTTCAGGCGGATGTGGTTTTCCTGCAAGAAGTACAAGGCAGGCACGACCGCAACGCGGCCCAGTTCGGCGAGCAAAGGCATGGCCACAAGCACTGGCCGGACAAGGCCCAGCACGAATTTTTCGCCGGCGAGTCGCACCACGCCCATTCGGCCTACGGCATGAACGCCGTCTACGACCATGGCCACCACGGCAACGCGCTGCTGAGCGCCTTCCCGATTTGCTCCACCTATAATCACGACGTGTCCGACCATGCCTATGAACAGCGCGGCATCCTGCATTGCGTGCTCAAGGCGGGGGAGGTCGAGGTGCATTGCTATGTCGTGCACCTGGGCTTGTTCGAGGCCGGCCGCGGCCGCCAGACCGAAGCCTTGATCGAGGCGGTCAAGGCGTCGGCGCCGAATGGCGAGCCAGTCATCATCGCCGGCGACTTCAATGACTGGCGCAACACCCTGGGCGCCAAGCTGCGCCTGGCGCTGGGCGTGACCGAGGTATTCGACGAACGGGCTTCCAGCTCGGCGCTGGGCGAACTGGTGCGCACGCTGGCGCGGCGCGAGACGGGCCAGCTCAGGCCGGCGCGCACTTTCCCCGCCGCCTTGCCCTGGTTCCGCCTCGACCGCATCTACGTGCGCGGTTTCAATGTCGAGGCGGCGCAGGTCATGCACGGCACGCTGTGGGCGAAACTGTCCGATCATGCGCCTATCGTCGCCACCCTGAAACTGGCGTAGACTGCGGCCTTATGCGATCCGTCCAATTTGTCGCCGAGAACGAAGTCACCCTGCTGCACTGCGGCACCGATTATTTCCCGGCCCTGATCGCGGCGATCGATGCGGCCGAATACGACATTTATTTCGAGACCTATATCTTTGCCGCCGACGCCACCGGCACCGCGGTGCAGGCGGCGCTGATGCGCGCCGCCCGCCGCGGGGTGGTCGTATGCATGATTACCGACTGGTTCGGCACCGGCCACGCCCGCGTCAAGCGCCTGCACGCCGAGCTGGAGCAGGCGCATGTGCATCACCGCATCTTCAATCCCTGGTTCCGCAGCGGCGTCACGCGCACGCACCGCAAGATTTGCGTGGTCGACCGGAGCGTCGCCTTTGTCGGTGGCATCAATATCAATGACGACCTGTTTTGCGACTACAACCACAACATCAGCCTGCCGGCGCCGCGCTGGGATTTTGCGGTGCAGGTGCGCGGCGCCCTGGTGCCGCTGATCCACCGGGAAGTGCAGGCGCAATGGGCGCGCCTGGGCAAGATGGGCTTGTTCAAGCGCATAGGCTTGTACCGCGACATGCGCAAGGTGAACAGGGTGCTGGCGAATAGCCCTGTGATGGCCGGTTTTGTCGTGCGCGACAACCTGCGCAACCGCCGCACCATCCAGCGCGCCTATTTGCAGGCGCTGGGCCGGGCCAGGAAAAGCGTGTTGCTGGTGACGCCGTATTTCGCCCCGGGCCGGCGCTTCCGCCACGCGCTGGCGGCGGCGGCGCGGCGCGGCGTCGACGTCACCCTGCTGATCGGCGTCGGCGAATTCCGCATGCAGGATGCGGTGGCGCACTCGTTTTATCCGAAGCTGCTGGCGGCCGGCGTCAAGATCATCGAATACCACAAGACCCAGTTGCACGCCAAGGTGGCGGTGGTCGACGAGGACTGGGCCACGGTCGGCTCCAGCAATTGCGACGGCCTGAGCCTGTTCGTTAACCAGGAAGCGAACGTGGTGGTCAAGGACGCCGTCTTCGCCGCCAGCCTGCGCGCGCATATCGAACGGGGCATCGCCGACGGCAAGCCGGTGCATATGGATGACTTCGCCCATATCGGCCGGGTGCGCCGCCTCGGTTACGAACTGGCGTTTTTCTTCTATAAAATGGCGATGCGCATCTTCGCCATCGATTCCTACGTCTGATCCTTTCTTCTTACACCCTAATCCACCATGAACCAGACTGTACGCATCGACAAGTGGCTGTGGGCCGCGCGTTTTTTCAAGACCCGTTCGCTGGCCACCGACGCCGTCGACAATGGCAAGGTCAAAGTCGGCGGCGAGCGCGTCAAGCCGGCGCGGCCGCTGCGCATCAATGAAGAACTTTCCATCGACAATGGCTCGGACGCCTGGGAGGTGACCGTGCTGGGCTTGTCCGACCAGCGCGCCGCCGCGCCCATCGCCCGCACCCTGTACGCCGAATCGGCGGCCAGCATCGCCCGGCGCGAACAGGAAGCCGAGCGCAGGAAGCTGTTCCGCGAGCCCAGCGAGGCTTTCCACGGCCGTCCGACCAAGCGCGACCGACGCATGTTGAGCAAGGCCAGCGGCGAGTCTTGATGCCCCCATTCCAGCCGCCGGCGCCCGCCGCCGGCGCGCTTTCGCCCCTCTTCCATGCTGCGCTGGAGTAATAGACCCGCAACTCTAAAATTCTCGTTTGACTTTTATCGCCGAGTGGATAATAGTACGAGCGTTCGCAATTTTCTTTGACTGCGAAGCCAGGCCGTTTTCCTCTGAAATAGAATCTACCTACGAGTGCCATCATCAATACTTCAGTCAAATTCATGCGCAAGGGGGAACTCACCCGCGCCGCCATCCTCGACGTCGCGCTGGACTTGGCCAGCCGCGACGGCCTGGAAGGGCTTACTATTGGTTTGCTTGCGGACAAAATGAATATGAGCAAGTCCGGCGTGTTTGCGCATTTCGGTTCGCGCGAGGATTTACAGCTGGAAGTGGTCAAGCTCTACCACCACCGCTTCGAGCAAGAAGTGTTTTACCCCAGCGTCAAGGAGCCGCGCGGCATCCAGCGCCTGCAATCGATGTTTGCGCGCTGGGTCAAGCGCGTCAGCGTCGAGATCGCGTCGGGCTGCATCTATATCAGCGGCGCGGTCGAGTACGACGACCGCGAAGGCCCGATCCGCGAGGAGCTGGTGTCGATGGTGCGGGCCTGGCAGGGCGCGCTGTTGCGCGGCGCGCTGCAGGCGATAGAAATGGGCGACCTGAAGGCGGGTACCGACGCCCAGCAACTGGTGTTCGAAATGTATGGCCTGATCCTGGCCCTGCACCACGATGCGCGCTTCCTGCGCATGCCGGGCAGCGTCGAGCGCGCCCGCCTCGGTTTCGAGCGCCTGATCGAGAATTACCGCAATCCGCAGTCCAGCCCGGCGCAGACCGAGGCGTAGACCGCGTGGCCTTGAAAACCAGCACGGCAGTCCGCTCCGTCCAATCAATATAAATCGTTTAGCTATTTAGCCGTCAGGAGAAAATTATGGGTCAATACGTCGCACCAATCCGGGACATGCAATTCGTGCTGCACGAGTTCCTGAAAGTCGAGGAAGAGCTGAAGCAGTTGCCGGATTACGCGGAAGTGGACGCCGACATCATCAACCAGGTGCTGGAAGAGGGCGCAAAATTCACCTCCGAAGTGCTGTTCCCGCTGAACCGTTCGGGCGACCGCGAGGGCTGCCGCCACGACAAGGCGACGCAGACGGTGACGACGCCGAAGGGTTTCAAGGAAGCCTATAAAAAGTATGTCGAAGGCGGCTGGGCGGCGCTGGCCTGCACCCCTGAATACGGCGGCCAGGGCTTGCCTGTGGTGCTCAACAACTCCTTTTACGAAATGCTGAATTCCTCCAACCAGGCCTGGTCGATGTACCCTGGCCTGTCGCACGGCGCCTACGAATGCCTGCTGGAGCACGGCACCGACGAACAGAAAAAACTCTACCTGCCGAAACTGGTGTCGGGCGAATGGACCGGTACCATGTGCCTGACCGAACCGCACTGCGGCACCGACCTGGGCATGTTGCGCTCGAAGGCGCTGCCCGAGGCGGACGGTTCCTGGACCATCACCGGCAACAAGATCTTCATCTCGGCCGGCGAGCACGACATGGCGGAAAACATCCTGCACCTGGTGCTGGCCCGCGTGCCGGACGCGCCGGAAGGCTCGAAAGGCATCTCGCTGTTCCTGGTGCCGAAATTCCTGCCGAACGCCGACGGCGGCGTCGGCGCGCGCAACCCGATCAGCTGCGGCGCGATCGAGGAAAAGATGGGCATTCACGGCAATTCGACCTGCCAGATGAACCTGGACGGCGCCAGGGGCTGGATCATCGGCGAGCCGAACAAGGGCCTCAACGCGATGTTCGTCTTCATGAACGCGGCCCGCCTCGGCGTCGGCATGCAGTCGCTCGGCCTGACCGAGGTGGCTTACCAAAATGCGCTGGCCTACGCCAGGGAGCGCATCCAGATGCGCAGCCTGAGCGGCGTCAAGGCGCCGGACAAGGCGGCCGACCCGATCATCGTGCACCCGGACGTGCGGCGCATGCTGCTGACGGCGAAAGCCTATGCCGAGGGCGCGCGTGCCTTCACGTCCTACACCGCGCTGCAGATCGACCGCGAGCTGCACCATCCGGACGAAGAGGTGCGCAAGGACGCCGCCGACGAAGTGGCGCTGCTGACCCCCGTCATCAAGGCTTTCATCACCGACAATGGCTGGATCGCCACCTCGGAAGCGATGCAGGTGTTCGGCGGCCACGGCTACATCGCCGAATGGGGCATGGAACAGTATGTGCGCGACGCCCGCATCAACATGATCTACGAAGGCACCAACACGATCCAGTCGCTGGATCTGCTGGGCCGCAAGATATTGATGGACAACGGCGCCAAGCTGCGCAAGTTCGGCGAAAAGATCAAGACCTTCGTCGAGGAAAACGGCACCGACGAAGCGATGAGCGAATTCATCACGCCGCTGGGCGACCTGGGCGACAAGGTCAGCAAGCTGACCATGGAAATCGGCATGAAGGCGTTCCAGAATCCCGATGAAGTGGGCGCCGCCGCCGTGCCTTACCTGCGCGTCGTCGGCCACCTGATCTACAGCTACCTGTTCGCCCAGATGGCCAGGATCGCGCTGGAAAAGGAAGCCGGCGGCGACAGCTTTTACAAGGCCAAGCTGGCGACGGCGCGTTTTTACTTCGCCCGTCTGCAGCCGGAAACGGCCACCCTGATCCGCCAGGCGCGTTCGGGCGCGGCCAGCCTGATGGCGCTCGATGCCGACCTGTTCTGAGCGTAGAGAAAAATATAGTGAAACCAGAGGAAACCATGAACAATTTCATCGTTAAGAAAGTAGCCGTCCTGGGCGCCGGCGTGATGGGCGCGCAGATCGCCGCGCATTGCATCAACGCCAAGGTGCCGGTGGTGCTGTTCGATCTGCCCGCAAAGGAGGGTGCCAAGAACGGCATTGTCCTGCGCGCCATCGAGAACCTGAAAAAGCTCAGCCCCGCGCCGTTCGGCAACAAGGACGACGCCGCCCTGATCCAGGTCGCCAACTATGAAGACAACCTGGACTTGCTGGCCGGCTGCGACCTGATCATCGAAGCCATCGCCGAGCGCATGGACTGGAAACACGATCTGTACAAAAAGGTCGCGCCGCACATCGCGCCGAACGCGATCTTCGCCTCCAACACTTCCGGCCTGTCGATCAACAAGCTGGCCGAAGGTTTCGACGCCGAATTGAAGGCGCGCTTTTGCGGCGTGCATTTCTTCAATCCGCCGCGCTATATGCACCTGGTGGAACTGATCCCGACCGCCTCGACCAGGCCGGCAATCCTCGACCAGCTGGAAGTCTTCCTGACCACCACACTGGGCAAGGGCGTCGTGCGCGCCAAGGACACGCCGAACTTCATCGCCAACCGCGTCGGCATCTTCGGCATGCTGGCGATCATCCACGAAGCCGCACAATTCGGCCTGACGGTGGACGTCGTCGATGATCTCACCGGCGCCAAACTGGGCCGCGCCAAGTCCGGCACTTTCCGCACCGCCGACGTGGTCGGCCTGGACACCATGGGCCATGTGATCAGGACCATGCAAGACAACCTGGCCGACGATCCCTTTTACGCCGTCTACCAGACGCCGGAAGTGCTGGCCAAACTCATCGCCGCCGGCGCCCTGGGCCAGAAGAGCGGCGCCGGTTTTTATAAAAAGGTTGGCAAGGATATCTTGCGCCTGGACTTCGCCAGCGGCGGCTATGTGGCCGGCGGCGGCAAGGCCGCCGACATCGTCGGCCGCATCCTGAAGGAAAAGGATCCGGTCAAGAAGATGAAGGCGATGCGCGAATCGGGCAACCCGCAGGCGCAATTCCTGTGGGCGATCTTCCGCGACGTCTTCCACTACATCGCCATCCACCTCGAGAGCATCGCCGACAATGCGCGCGACATCGACTTTGCGATGCGCTGGGGCTTCGGCTGGAACACCGGCCCGTTCGAGACCTGGCAGGCGTCCGGCTGGAGCCAGGTCGCCGCCTGGGTCAAGGAAGACATCGAGGCCGGCAAGGCGCTGTGCAAGGCGCCGCTGCCGGCCTGGGTCTTCGAAGGCCCGGTCGCCGAAAAGGGCGTGCACACGCCGGAAGGCTCGTATTGCGCCGCCTCGAAAACCTATGTGCCGCGTTCCGGCCTGCCGGTCTACCGGCGCCAGGAATTCCGCGCGCCGGTGTTCGGCAGCGGCGGCGCCGACGCCAGGACGGCCGGCACCACGGTGTTCGAGGACGACTCGGTGCGCCTGTGGCACTCGGGCGACGAGGTGCTGGTGATCTCGTTCAAGACCAAGATGCACGTGATCGGCGAAGGCGTCATCAATGGCTTGAAGATGGGCCTGGACGAAGCGGCGAAAAATTTCAAGGGCCTGGTGATCTGGCACGCCGACGCGGCCGAAGGCGGCGCCTTCTCGGCCGGCGCCGACCTGCAGGCGGCGCTGCCGCTGTTCATGCAGGGTGGCGCCAAGGCGATCGAGCCGAACATCAAGGCGCTGCAAGACACTTATATGGCGATGAAATACTCGAACGTGCCGGTGGTGGCCGCGGTGGCCGGGCTGGCGCTGGGCGGCGGCTGCGAACTGGCGCTGCACTCGTCGAAACGGGTGGCGGCGATCGAATCGTATATCGGCCTGGTCGAAGTCGGCGTCGGCCTGGTCCCGGCCGGCGGCGGCCTGAAGGAGGCGGCGCTGCGCGCGGCCAGGGAAGCCAAGGGCAACGACATCCTGCAATTCCTGAAAACCGGCTTCACCAACGCGGCCACGGCCAATGTCTCGAAATCGGCGCTGGAAGCGCAGCAGATGGGATACCTGTCGGAGTCCGACGTCATCGTCTTCAACCCCTACGAATTGCTGCACGTGGCGAAGGTGGAAGCGCGCGCGATGTTCGACGCCGGCTACCGCGCGCCGCTGCCGGCGCCGGTGCCGGTGGTGGGCCGCTACGGCCTGGGCACGATCAAGGCGCAACTGGTCAATATGCGCGACGGCGGCTTCATCTCGGCGCACGATTTCAAGCTGGGCGAGATGATCGCCGAAATCGTCTCGGGCGGGAATGTCGACCAGGGCAGCGTGGTCAGCGAACAGTGGTTTCTCGACATGGAGCGCAAGGCCTTCGTCGAATTGCTGAACCATCCGAAATCGCAGGAGCGGATCATGGGCATGATGCAGACCGGTAAACCCGTGCGCAACTGATCCCTCTGCCTGACGCTGAAATTTTAGAAAGCACAAAATGAGCAAACAACTTCAAGACGCATACATCGTCGCCGCCACCCGCACCCCGATCGGCAAGGCGCCGCGCGGCATGTTCAAGAGCACCCGTCCGGACGACTTGCTGGTGCACGCGATCCAGGGCGCGATGGCGGCCGTGCCGGGCCTGGACCCGGCCCTGATCAACGACGCCATCATCGGCTGTTCCTTCCCGGAAGGCGAGCAGGGCTTCAACGTGGCGCGCATGGCGGTGCTGCTGGCCGGCTTGCCGAAGACGGTAGGCGGCGTCACCGTCAACCGCTACTGTGCCTCCGGCATCACGGCCATCGCCATGGCCGCCGACCGCATCCGCGTCGGCGAATGCGAGGTCATGCTGGCCGGCGGCGTCGAATCGATGTCGATGGTGCCGATGATGGGCCACCACCCGTCGATGAACCTGAACATGTTCACCGACGAAAATATCGGCATGGCCTACGGCATGGGTCTGACGGCGGAAAACGTCGCCAGGCAGTGGAAGGTGACGCGCGAGCAGCAGGATGCCTTCGGCGTCGAATCGCATCGCCGCGCCATCGCCGCCCAGCAAGCCGGCTTGTTCAAGGACGAGATCACGCCGGTCGAGATCATCACCCGCACGCCCAACCTGGCGACCGGCGAGATCGACGTCAAGAAGCGCACGGTCGACCTGGACGAAGGCCCGCGCGCCGACTCGACGCTGGAATCGCTGGGCAAGCTGAAGCCGGTATTCGCCGCCAAGGGCACGGTCACCGCCGCCACCAGTTCGCAAATGTCGGACGGCGCCGGCGCGCTCCTGCTGGTCAGCGAAAAAATCCTGCGCGAGCATAAGCTGACGCCGCTGGCGAAATTCTCTTCCTTCGCCGTCAAGGGCGTGCCGCCGGAAATCATGGGCATCGGCCCGAAAGAGGCGATTCCCGCGGCCTTGCGCGCGGCCGGCCTGACCCAGGACCAGCTCGACTGGATCGAACTCAACGAAGCCTTCGCCGCGCAGGCGCTGGCGGTCATCGGCGACCTCGGCCTGGACCCGGCCAAGGTGAATCCGATGGGCGGCGCCATCGCCCTCGGCCACCCGCTGGGCGCGACCGGCGCGATCCGCGCCGCGACGGTGATTCACGCGCTGCGCCGCAACCAGCTGAAATACGGCATGGTGACGATGTGCGTCGGCACCGGCATGGGCGCGGCCGGGATTTTCGAGCGCGTATAAAAAAGGGCGCTGAGCCACCCCGTCAGCGCCCTTGATACATCTGGAGACCCGATGGACATTTTATGCAGCAAAACCGATGGCATCCTGAGCATCGAATTCAACCGCCCCGAGCGTAAAAACGCGATCACGGCGGCGATGTACCAGACCATGGCCGACGCCCTGGGCGACGCCGAACAAGACGAAGCCGTGCGCGCCATCCTCATCGCCGGCAAGCCGGAAATTTTCACCGCCGGCAACGATCTGGACGACTTCCTGAAAAACGGCGGCGCGGCGGAAGGCGGCGAGCGTCCGGTCTTCCAGTTCATGCGCCGGTTGAGCGAGGCCGGCAAGCCGGTGGTGGCGGCGGTGGCCGGAGCTGCGGTCGGCATCGGCACCACGCTGCTGATGCATTGCGACCTGGTCTATGCAGCCGACAACGCCAAGTTCTCCATGCCCTTCGTGCAACTCGGACTGTGCCCGGAATTCGCCTCCAGCCTGCTCTTCACGCAACTGGCCGGTTACCCGCGCGCGGCGGAAAAGCTGATGCTGGGCGAAGCCTTCACGGCCCAGGAAGCGCTGGACATGGGATTGCTGGCCAAGGTCTTGCCGCTGGATGAATTGCGCCCGTTCGCGCTGCGCCAGGCCGCCAGGCTGGTGGCCCTGCCGGCGGCATCGATCCGCGCCACCAAGCAATTGATGAAACAAAGCCGGGCCGAGCCGGTCAAGGCGGCGATGGCAGCGGAAAACCAGTTGTTCGGCGCCATGCTGGACAGGCCGGAAGCGAAGGAAGCGTTCACCGCTTTCTTTGAAAAGCGCAAGCCGGATTTCAGCAAGTTTTCCTGAGGTTTGATTGCTGCTCTATGGGCAGGGCGTGTAGGTGACCTTTTGGTGATTTCGATTCTTGGCGACAGTCGCGCGATGGGCGGCAGTTTTTCAACTCCACAAATGTTCGCCACTCGCGATAGAGCTGCAACCTTATTGCAATTTGCCGTTCAAAATGAGGTGGTCGGAGCTAAAGCCTCATTGGATCAGTTGCAAAAAATCAAGCTTAAGAAATGATGCTGCAGTGATCAAAGTGTTTAGGCAGAGCCAAGACCAAGTCCGATGAGCACTGTTCTTTAATTCGCGCTCATAGTCCGGACCGTCGGCTGGTGTGTCCGAGCGATCCGTCCAGATACCGGCCCCCCCAAAAAAAACCCGCAGCGTGCATGCTGCGGGTTTTTTCGCCTTGCGCCGCCGCGTGCCAGGCTGCGGTCAGGACTGGGTGCGGATGGTGTTGCGGATGATGCCGATGCCGGTGATTTCCGTTTCCACTACATCGCCCGGCTGCAGGAATTCCTGCGGCTTGCGTGCGAAGCCGACGCCGGACGGGGTGCCGGTGGCGATGATGTCGCCCGCTTCCAGCGTCATGCCGCGCGACAGTTCGGCGATGATGCGGCCGACCTTGAAATACATCTGCTTGTAGCTGGCGTTTTGCTTTTCGACGCCGTTGACGCGGGAAATCACGCGGACGTCGTCCAGGTTGAGCCCGGCGGCGGTGACGATCCATGGGCCCATCGGGCCGTGCAAATCCTGGCTCTTGCCCTTGAACCATTGGCCGCCATGGCGTTTTTGCTGAATTTCGCGCTCGGTGGTGTCGTTGTAGACGGAGTAGCCGAACACATGGTCGAGCGCCTTGTCTTCAGGAATGTCGCGGCCGCCGCGGCCGATGATGATGGCCAGTTCCGCTTCCCAGTCCTTCATCGGGTTGGGGTTCGTGGCGTCGAAGGGAATGGCGTCGAAAGGGCCGTTCATCGTGTGCGTGGCCTTGGTGAAGAAGACCGGATGGTCGGGCAGCTTTTCCACCACCGTGTCCTGGCGCGCCTTCTTGCCTTCCTCGAAGTGATCGAGGTAATTCCAGCCGACGCAGTAGATGTTGCGGTCCGGGCGCGGGATCGGCGACATGAATTGGGCCTTGTCCATCATGGCGAAACCGTTCTTTTGCTGCATTGCGTGTTCGACCAGGGTCTGCACCTGGGCAAAGCCGGCATTGCCGCTCTTGATCAGGGACAGCATCGAATGCGGGTCGAAGCCGAGTTTCGCATGATGCTGTTTGGCGGCGGCCGCCAGGTCGACCATCTTGTTGTCGTCCAGGACCACCACCACGGTCGGCTCGGCGCCGGCGGCCAGGACCACGGTCGCCAGACGCATGCCGACCTTGCTGGCCAGCGGAGGCACCGACTTGATCTGCGCGCCGGTGGCGTCAAGTCCGGCCTGAGTCTGTGCCTGGGCCGCGCCTTGGTTTACTGCCAGCAAGCCGCCGACGGCGGCCGAGGCGCTGGCTTTCAATACGTTACGACGATTCATGTCCACTGTGCTTCTCCTCTAAGTTTTTAGGTGGGGAAAAACAGAATGATATTCGGTAAGGAGTATTGTTGTGCAAGAAGATTTGGAATATATCGATTGCGCTTTGCAACATTTTTGCCAGGTTTCACAACATTTTGGCGGCGCCGCGGCGGCGCCGGATAGGCTGCCGGAGCCGGCCGGGGCAAGCCGGCGGAGCGGGCGGCAAAGGTATAATTCGGGCTGTCCGGCCGCTGCCACCGCCATCCTCAACCCCATTTTCTGTCTATACGAGCCATGCCAGATGCCATGCAAGATGCCGCTACCCTGCTCCGGCATGCGCTGGCCCTGCACCAGCAGGGCCAACTGGCCGCCGCTGAGACCGAATACCGTGCAGTCTTGCGCATGCAGCCGCAGCAATTCGACGCCACCCACTTGTTGGGCGTGATCGCCAGGCAACGCGGCGAGTTCCAGCTGGCCGCCGACTGGATAGGCAAGGCCATCGCCATCGACGCCGGCCACGCCATCGCCCACGGCAATCTGGGTACGGCGCTGCAGGCGCTGGGCCGGTCCGAGGCGGCGCTGGCCAGCCATGAGCGGGCGCTGGCCCTGAAGCCGGATTACGCGATGGCCTGGTATAACCGCGGCAATGCGCTGCGCAGCCTGGAGCGACCGGACGAGGCGCTGCAAAGTTATGCGCGCGCGCTGCAGTTGCAGCCGGCCTATGCGGAGGCCTGGTGCGGCCAGGGCGCGCTGCTGCAGGCGCTGGGCCGGGCCGGCGCCGCGCTGGACAGCGTGGACCGGGCGCTGCGCCTGCAGCCGGATTCGCCGGACGCCCTGTTCGCCCGCGGCCTCGCCTTGCACGGCTTGCAGCGCTATGAGGAAGCGCTGCTTTCCTACCAGCGCGCCATCGCCGTCCGGCCGGTTTACGCCGAAGCGTTTTTTAATCGCGGCAATGCTTTCCAGCGCTTGCAGCGGCATGCCGAGGCGCTCGACAGCCACGAGCAGGCGCTGCGCCTGCGGCCCGGCTACGCCGGCGCCCACCGCCAGCGCGGCCATGCCTTGCGCGCGCTGGGCCGGCCCGAAGACGCCATCGCCGCCTACCGCCAGGCGCTGGAATGCGGCGCCGGCCAGGACGAGATCGGCTATGCGCTGGCGGCGCTGGGCGCCGCCGCCACGCCCGCGGCGGCGCCGGCCAGCTATGTGAGGGAATTGTTCGACCAGTATGCCGGCCATTTCGAGCGCCACCTGACCGAGGTGCTGGCATACGACATGCCGCGCCTGCTGGCGGCGGCGGCCGGCCGGCAGTTGCCGGCCGCCGCGACCGCGGATGTGCTCGACCTGGGTTGCGGCACCGGCCTGTGCGGCCCATGGCTGCGGCCGTTTGCGCGCACGCTGGCCGGCGTCGACCTGTCGCAAAACATGCTGGACAAGGCGGCCGCGAAGGGCGTCTACGATCACCTGGTATGCGCCGAGCTGGGCGATTTTTTATCCGGGCAGGAAGACAGCGCCGACCTGGCCGTCGCCGCCGACGTGTTCGTCTATATCGGCGATTTGTCGGCCGTGTTCGGCGGCCTGCGCAAGGCTTTGCGGCCGCGAGGCTTGCTGGTTTTTTCCGTCGAGGCCGCGGCCGAAGGCGGCGCCGGCTTCATCTTGCAGCCATCCCACCGTTATGCCCATACGCTGGCGTATCTGCGGCAACTGGCCGCGCAGCACGGCTTTGCCGTCAAGGCTGTCGAGGAGTGCGTCGGCCG
>DASYLQ010000009.1:0-6674 GCA_036009485.1 Janthinobacterium sp. | reverse complement strand
CGCTGCCGCCCGGTGGGCAAAGTAGGCGCGCGCGATGCCGATCGCCCAGCAGCACACCGGCCACGAAAAGGACCTCGGGGGCGGCTTCCTGGTTCGCCGCCTGCTGCCCGACGTGCGCCAGCGCAGCGTCGGCCCCTTCATCTTCTTCGACCACTTCGGCCCGGCCGAGGAGTTGCCGGGCGTCAACCACGACGTGCGCCCGCATCCGCACATCGGCCTGGCCACGGTGACCTATCTGTTCGAAGGGGCGATGGATCACCGCGACAGCATCGGTTCGGTGCAGCGCATCGAGCCGGGCGCGATCAACTGGATGACGGCCGGGCGCGGCATCGTGCATTCCGAGCGCACGCCGAAAGACCTGGCCGGCACGCCGCACCGCACCCATGGGCTGCAACTGTGGGCCGCGCTGCCCGTCGCCAACGAGGAAGATGCGCCCAGCTTCGCGCATACGCCGGCATCAGCTATCCCTGAAGTGAACGTCGACGGCGCCTCGGTCAAGATCCTGATCGGCAGCGCCTTCGGCAAGACTTCGCCGGTGCTGACCTACAGCCAGACGCTGTACCTGGATATCGTCTTGCAGGCCGGCCAGGAAATCGGCCTTGCGCATTTACCGGAAGAGGCGGCGGTCTACCCGATCAGCGGCGAACTGGAACTGGATGGCGGCAAGCTGGCGCCGCACGAGATGGCCTTGCTCGACAGCGGCGCCTCGCCATTGCTGCGGGCGGCCAGCGCGGCGCGTTTTGTCGTCATCGGCGGCGAGCCGATCGGCCATCGTTTCCTATTTTGGAATTTTGTTTCGTCGAGCAAGGAGCGCATCGCCCAGGCCGCCGACGACTGGACCGCCCAGCGCTTCGACAAGGTGCCCGGAGAGACAGAATGGATCCCCCTGCCGAAGCCGCTGCGCTGAAGCCGATAGCGGGCCCACGGCGAGCGCCGCAGCCCGTTCCTGATACCTCTTACGCCGCTTTGCGCCGGCGCGACATCCATCCGACCAGGCCGAGGCCGGCCAGCAGCATGGCGTAGGTGTCGGCTTCCGGCACCGCCGTCGCCAGCAGGAAGGCCTGGGTGGTGCTGGTGAAGATGTTGAAGGCGTCGCCGACGATCTCTCCCTGGTCGTTGATGCCGTTGGCGTGTTCCAGCACCCAGCCCTGGCTTACCATGCTGGCGCTGAGGAAGCTGTTCAAGTCGATCGCCGCGCCATCCTCCCACAGGATGGCGTGGGTCACGGCCGAACCGGTCCAGGCATAGCCGACCACCTGGCCGAGATTATTGATGCCGAATGCTTCGGCGCCGTCCATGCCGGCGCTGCCCAGGTCGGTGATGGTGCCACCGCTCCACACCACGGCGTGATCGTTCAGTACGCCGCTGGTGCTGGAATAGCCGACCACGGCGCCTGCATCGTTGATGGCATTGGCATAACTTTCCGATCCGCCCAGCGTGCCCAGGTCGGTAATCGCGCCATTGTTCCAGGTCACCGCATGCTCCTGCGCGCCGACGCCAAAGGAGGCGCCCGCCACCACGCCGGCATTGTTGACGGCGTTAGCCGTGCTGTACTGCTTGCCGTCGCCGAGAGAGCCGAGGGAAGTCACCGTCGTGCCGTTCCAGCTGGCGGCCTGGGGGTACGCATCTTGTGCCACGTAAGAGAAACCGACCACCTTGCCGGCGTTGTTGATGCCCATGGCCTGGCTGTAGTCGCCGCCCAGGGTAGCCAATTGCGTGGACTGGCTGCCGCTCCAGCTGGTGGCGAAATAACTGCCGGCGCTATTGCTGGCCGCGCCGGCGACCTGGCCGGAACTGTTGATGGCCGCGCCCTGGCTATAGCCGCCGCCCAGCGTGCCCAGGTCTTTTACCGTACCGTTGCTCCACACGACCGCATGGTAGGTATTTGCGTCGACATAGGAATTGCCGGTGATCTGGCCGGCATTGTTGATGGCGGCCGCGGAACTGCCGGTGCTGTTCAGCGACGTCAGCGCGGTATAGCTGTAGTTCGGGGTCGCGGCGTCAGCCTGGCTGCTGAAAGCCAAAAGGACGGCGCCGGCGAGTGCGGCAAGGGCGGGGGCGGGTACTCTGGTGCTCATTTTGTCTCCATTGATATGAGTTGATATGAAGGATGCGGCCAAGGATTGCGGGTGCGAGACCGGCACCGGCCGGATGCGCGGAGTCAGGGTGATTGCGAAAAATGCAATTATAGTGTTGTTTTTATAATTTGTTGTTAAATATTCCGATCTTTCCGGTCAGAACAACAACTTATGCAAGCAAACAACATTGCCGCGCTTGGCGGCAGAGGGAGGATTTGGAGCGGGCGCTGTGGATCGTTTTGCGGATCGCGTTTTACGGATCGCGTTTTACAGATCGCGTTTTACAGTTCGTTTAAGCGTGGAGATTTGCCTGGCGAGGCAGCTCCGGGAACCTTGGCAAAAACAGCCGTTCTAATAAATAACGATCGAAGTCAAATCGGCGCGCAGTTTAAGTTGTAGAGGTGCTGTCATGAACATTCCCGATGACTTGAAAATCCCGGCCCTGGTATTTACGCTGCAGGCGGCCATGCTTGCTGGCCTGGCACTGATTTTCCTGGTGCTGGTACCGCATTAGGGGTCCGCATAGGCGCCCGCATTAGGCCGCCGCATTCAGGCGGTGTACAGCGCCGGCGTGGTTGCGACCTTGCTGCTGAAGTCCTCGGCGCCGGTGCGGATGTTCCAGCATTCCGGATACGCTTCGGCGGCGAAGCGCTTGTGCTTGCCCATGCGGCTCAGCTTGTCGAGCTGGGCAGCCGGCCCCAGCGCGGTTTCCTTGCCGGTCAGCTGATCCAGGTGCCAAAAGCCGCCGTCGTGGTGGAACAGCAGCGGCAGCGCCGTCGCGTTCGGCGCCGCCATGAAGGCGGGCATGGGGAAGCCGGGATGCTTGTCCGGCAGCAGCAGGTAAAAACATTCGGCCGGCGCGCCATGGTCGATGCGGTGCAGGATCACGCCGTGCGGCATGATGGCCGTGACCGAGAGCACCGCGATGCCCTTGATGCTGGCGGACAGTTCGATGCGCATGCCCAGCCGCAGGCGGGTCGGCTTGTGCTTGCCGGGCCAGACGCCGTCCAGCAGCAAGCCGTAGCGCGACACATCCTCGATTTCAAAACCCTTGCCGGCGCGGCGGATCACGGCGTGGCGGCCGGACAGGCGCCGCGTCAAGCCTTGGTTGTCCTGGCCGTCTTCGCTGAAATGGCTGAGCAGGACGTCGGATTCGGGATCGACCAGCTCGAAGCGGCCCAGCACGCATTCTTCCAGCGCGAACAGGCGGATCTGCCGCTGCGTCCCGGCTTCCGGCGCGGCGTTGACCAGGCAGGCGGCGCAGCTGGCATGCGGATGGCTGCGCGAGGCGCCGGGGACGTCGATCTCCATCAAGTCTTCGTCCCAGGCGATGGTGGTGAAACCCATGTCGATCTTGCCCTGCGGCCCGCTCAGGTCGACGTGGGCGATGCCGGCGTTGCGCGCGGTGACGTCGAGGTCGTAGCCATTGCCGGCCGGGGCGGAGACGCGGGCGACCGAGGCGTCGTCGGCCATCACCCTGACGTTTTTATGCGTGCTGAGGAATATCTGGTGGATCTCGGTCAGCGTGGCGTCGGCGCGCGGCACCAGGATGACGAAGGTGCACGCCCATTTCTGCAGGCAGCGGCCGTCGGCGTGGCTGGCCACCTCGACCTCGATCGGATATTGGCCGTGTTCCTTGTTGCGCGACGAGAATTCGACGAAGACCGGGCGCCAGTCGCCGCGCGAGGTGCGCACGAATTGCTGGCGCGCGGCACCGTTCGGGATCAGGTCGGATTGCAATTGCATCGTGATTTGCGGCGCGCAGTTGGCGGGCATGCCGCGCAATTCCATTTTCAGGGTCTGGCGGCCGCCGGCGGCGCGCGGGTCGAAACCGCTGATGTGCAGGTGCGCCATCCCGGGCGCGCCAGGCTGGCCAAGGCCGCCGGGCTGATGCAAGGTCTGGGCGAGCGCATGCGCCGCGGCCGCAGGCGCTTCGCTGCGGGCGTGGCGCACGGCGTGCAACAGGTCGTAGCTGGAAGGGAGCGGGCCGGCTTGTGCGTGGCCGCCGGCGCAGGCGTCTTCCCCAGGCATGACCCAGAACGTGCAGTGCGGGTGATCCGGATTACTGCATTTTTTCATGGAAGGTCTACCGACAAGATAGCGAAAGCTTACGCGCTTTTAGTGGCGCTTGGCAACAGTGTCGTCGTTGCGGCCGACTATTTTTGCGCCGGCGGTCTTTCTGCGCCATCGGCGCAACAGCTTGTCTTAAAAGACACGCTCCGGAAGTGCTGTTTCGTCAACATTTCCATGCCGGATAGGCGGCCTGAAACGCAGGGCGATCGCGGTCAGGTTGTCGATATGCAGGCCGGGCGGCGGTTCCTGGATGAAGCTGCCGAACAAGGCGTCCAGGCTGGAGCGCGCCGATGCGGCGCCGCACAGCAGGGCCGGCCAGCGCGCGATCCAGCCGGCCGGTTCGGCGCAGGCCCAGAAACCGTCGCTGGCCAGCAGGTAGGTGGCGTCGCTGCGCACGCTGACGGCGCGGCGGTCGGCCATCTGGCGCAGGAAGGGCGGCAGCTTGTCGGGCTGCAGGGGATACAGCGGCCCGGACAGGATTTGCGGATCGCTCAGGGCATTGCCCAGAATGAAGGCCTGGGAAATCTGGGCGCGGTGTTCGCCATGCACCTGCTGCCACCATTCCTGCTCGCCGAGCAAGCCGTGCAGCGCAAACGTGGTGGCCGGCACATGGTCGATGGTCAGCGGCCGCGCCTGTTCGTGGGTGATTTCATACAGGCGCGAATCGCCGACGTGGTACAGCAGCGGCGCCTGTCCCGGGCACAGTTCGAGCAGGGTCAGGGTGGTGCCGGGCGGTTTCAGCGCGCCGTCCTCGCCGGCGCCGGTGAAATAGTTTTGCAGGGTCTTGTGCAGCGCGTCCAGGCGCTGGTTGAGCTCGTCCGCACTCAGGCAGGCGGGCAGGCGCAGCAGGCCGGCGACGGCCGCCTCGGCCGCTTGCCGGCCATGGCCGTGGCCGCCCATACCGTCGAGCACCGCCAGGCGCACGTGGCCGCGCGGCCAGCCGGCCAGTTGCACCGCATGTTCGGCTTCGCCATGCAGGAAGACGGCGCGGCCGTGGCCGTCGATGACGACGAAGTTGTCCTGGTTTTCCAGCGCCGCCAGGTCGCCGGCGCTGGCGCGACTGCGCGCGGCGATATCCAGGCCGGGGCCGAATTCCAGGGTGTCGGTCAATGAAGTCATGTCTTGTCGGACCAGGTTGTCAGCTTGCTGATGTCCGACAGCTTAGCTGAAAAAAGGGCCGGGTTGGGGGAGTGTTGTTTTTTGCAAGGCGAGGTCAGCGGGACGGCGCCTGCGCTTCTTCGCTTGGCAGGCGCAACCACAAACTGCTGGCCCATCCGTTCATTTCCCGCCCCGCCACGCGCGCCTTGACTTGCCACCAGTCGCCTTCCCTGGCCCCTGTCGGCGTCACCATGCTGCCGCTGCGGACGATGGCGATGCGCGCCGCATCGGTGCCGGCGCCGGCGCGCAGGTTCAAATCATGGTGCACGCGGAAGGGCTCGCCCAAGGGCCCGCCCTTGGGCGCGCCGGGGTTCACCTGCGCCGCTGGCGTTTGCGCTGCCGCCGCCAGCGCCGCCGTTGCTGCCAGCCCCGGGAGCGCCGGCGGCAAGCCATGCGCCAGCCATAAAATCAAACTGCCCAGCCCCCAGGTGCCGCCGGCCAGAATGGCCAGCGCGCGCGCATTCGGCCGCCGCCACCAGTTGCGCGGCGTCAGATAGGCCGCCAACACCAGCGTCAGCGCCAGCGCCAGCGCAAAGGCCGCCGCACCGTGAAATTTATCCAGCTGCTGCATACAGGCCCCCTGGCGCCGGCCAACAAGCCGGCGCAGTCATCAAAGCGCGTCGAAACGCATCACGTAATGCCCGGCCACCAGGTGATGGCCGGCCGGCAGGAAATACGGCGCGTTGGCGCCACTGTCGCCGAGCTTCGCCACGAAGCGCAATTGCTCGTCGAGGTGGTACAGCGCCTGGGTGGCCGTCAGCCGGCCGATCTTGAAACCCCGGGGCGCGGCCTCGAAACTGAAGGCGTTGCGCGACAGGCCGATGCGGTCGGCGCTGGCGCCGTCGCCGGCAGCGCCCGCGTGCTGCAGGAAACGCGGCGAATCCAGCAGGCGCAAGGCGGCCAGCATCGGCGCGTTGCGGCCGAAGACGAAGCGGGCGCCGCTCGCCACCGCCAGGCCGACCGGTTGCGCCAGGCACAGGGTGGCGCAGTAGCGGTCGGCCATTTCGGCCGGCGCCGCCAGCAGGCGGATGCTGGCGCCGTCGACCGGCGCGAACTCCGCCGGCGCCGTGATGCGCTGGCGGCCCGCCTCGGTGCAGGCGGACAGTTCGTCGGCGGCGTTGACCGCGAAGCTGATGACGCCATCCTTCGCCGCCGCGACGGCCAGCGTGCGGTCGAAGGGGATTTCCAGCGCGCTGGCGCCGGTGTCGCGATAGCGGCTCAGGCGCGGCAGGGCCAGCGCGACCAGGCTGACGCGCTGCCGGGCGACGGGGGCGAAGGTGGCATCGCTTTCCGCGCCGGCGGCTGGACGATGCGGACGGTGGCTGAGCGGCAGTGCGGTCTGGTCCGGATCGCCGGGCTGGGCGC
>DASYLQ010000008.1:0-2846 GCA_036009485.1 Janthinobacterium sp. | reverse complement strand
AACACGCGAATCGGCAAGAATATCGGCTCAGCCCGCCTCAAACGCCCAGCAATTCAGTCAATACCGGCATCTTCGCTTCCAGCTCGGATGCGGCGAAAGTCTCGACGATCTGGCCATGCTCCATCACGTAAAAACGATCGGCCAACGGCGCGGCGAACCGGAAATTCTGCTCGACCATGACGATGGTGTAACCTTTTGCCTTCAGCATCGTGATCATGCGCGCCAAGCCTTGCACGATGACCGGCGCCAGGCCTTCGGATATCTCGTCCAGCAACAGCAGGCGGGCGCCGGTGCGCAGGATGCGCGCCACCGCCAGCATCTGCTGCTCGCCGCCGGACAGGCGCGTGCCCTGGCTATGCCTGCGCTCTTGCAGATTGGGAAACATGGAATAGATCTCGTCAATCGACATGCCCTTTTCGCCGTTCGCCAGCGCGGGCGGCAACATCAGGTTTTCTTCGGTCGACAGGGAGGAAAAAATACCGCGCTCCTCAGGACAGTAGCCGATGCCGAGATGGGCGATTTTGTGCGTCGCCAAACTGATCGCTTCGACGCCGTTGACCTTGATGGAGCCGGTGCGCGCCCCGGTCAGGCCCATGATGGCGCGCAGCGTGGTGGTACGGCCGGCGCCGTTACGGCCCAGCAAAGTGACGACTTCGCCCTGCTGCACCGAGAGGTTGACGTCATGCAGGATATGCGACTCGCCATACCAGCTTTGCAGCTTCGAAATTTCCAGTGCGGCAGTCATCAGTGTCCTCCCTGCAGGCTGGCATCGACGGTGCCCATATACGCTTCCATCACTTGCGGATTTTTCGACACCTCGGCGTAATCGCCCTCGGCCAGCATGGCGCCGCGCTGCAGCACCGAAATCCTGTCGCAGATGCCGGACACCACGCTCATATTATGTTCGACCATCAGGATGGTGCGCCCCACCGACACTTTCTTGATCAGCTGAGTAACGCGGTGCACGTCTTCGTGGCCCATGCCCTGGGTCGGCTCGTCGAGCAGCATCATTTCCGGCTCCATCGCCAGGGTCGTGGCGATTTCCAGCGCGCGCTTGCGGCCGTAGGGCAGATCGATGGTGACAGTGTCGGCGAACGCCTCCAGGTCCACTTCCGCCAGCAAGGCCATGGCGCGCTCGTCCAGCTTCGACAGCGAACGTTCGCTGCGCCAGAAATGGTAGGAATTGCCGAGCTGGCGCTGCAGTCCGATGCGGACATTTTGCAGCACCGTCAGGTGCGGGAAAACGGCGGAGATCTGGAACGAGCGGATCACGCCGAGGCGGGCGATATGGGCCGGCCGGGCGCTGGTGATGTCGCGGCCGCTGAAGAGGATCTGGCCGGAAGTCGGCACGAGGAATTTGGTGAGCAGGTTGAAGCAGGTGGTCTTGCCGGCGCCGTTAGGGCCGATCAGCGCATGGATATGGCCGCGCTCAACCTGCAGGTTGACGGCATTAACGGCGGTGAAGCCCTTGAATTCCTTGGTCAGGTTTCTCGTTTCCAAAATAACGTTAGCCATAGCGTCTCCTTATTTTTGCCGCCGATGATACACGAATAATTTTGCCAAACAATACAGCAATCGCGACGCAGTCTGTTGGTATAAGGCCTGGAGATATAGCGCAAACTTTGGCGAATTAGACTGGACGCAAGCATGAAAATCATTTCTGTTTCCAGGCCGCCTGGATCATCTGCGCCGCTTTTTCGGCGATCATCACGGTGGGGGAATTGGTGTTGCCGGACGTAATGGTCGGCATCACGGAGGCGTCGACCACGCGCAACCCGGCCACACCGATCACGCGCAATTGCGGATCGACGACGGCCGAGACGTCGCCGCCGCGGCCCATCTTGCAGGTGCCGACCGGATGGAAGATCGTCGTGCCGATGATGCCGGCCGCCTCGGCCAGTTCTTCCTCGCTGCGATAGTGGATGCCCGGCTTGAATTCCTCCGGCGCGAACGGCGCCATGGCCGGCGCGGCGACGATGCGCCGCGTCAGCGACAGCGCCGCCGCCGCGGTCTTGCGGTCTTCCGGCGTGCTCAGATAATTCGGGCTGATTTTCGGCGCCGCATGGGAATCGCCGGAGCCGATGCGCACATGGCCGCGCGCCGTCGGCCGCAGATTGCACACGCTGGCCGTAATGGCCGGAAAAGCATGCAGGGGATCGCCGAATTTTTCCAGCGACAGCGGCTGCACGTGGTACTGCAGATTGGCCGTGGCCTGGCCGGCATCCGACTTGGCGAAGGCGCCCAGTTGCGACGGCGCCATCGACATCGGCCCGCTCTGGAACATCGCATATTCGAGACCGATTTTCATTTTGCCGTACCAGCTGCTGGCCATGATATTCAGCGTCTTGGCGCCCTTCACCTTGAACACCATGCGCAGCTGCAAATGGTCTTGCAGGTTCTCGCCGACGCCGGCCGCATCGACCAGCGGCTCGACGCCGTGTCGCTGCAACAGCGCCGCCGGACCGATGCCGGACAATTGCAGGATCTGCGGCGAACCGATGGCGCCCGCCGTCAGCATGGTTTCGCGGCGCGCGCCGGCTTGCCATTGGTTGCCGCCACCGCTGAAGATCACGCCTCGGCAAAGCGGCCCCTGTTCGCTTTTTTCAATCAGCAGGCGCTCGACATGGCAGCCGGTCATGATGGTCAGATTGGGACGCAGCGCCGCCGGTTTCAGGAAAGCCTTCGCCGTATTCCAGCGGATGCCGCGTTTCTGGTTGACGTCGAAATAGGCGCTGCCCTCGTTGTCGCCGGTATTGAAATCGCCGGTCTTGCGGATGCCGGCCTGCTCCGCCGCGTCCCTGAAGGCGTCGAGAATCTGCCACGACAAACGCTGTTTTTCAACCCTC
>DASYLQ010000007.1:0-21236 GCA_036009485.1 Janthinobacterium sp. | reverse complement strand
GGACCCGCTGCTCTCACCCGTCTACGGAGATATGCACGGCTTTCCGCCGGCGATCCTGACCACGGGAACACGCGACTTGCTGCTCAGCAACACGGTCCGTGTGCACCAGAAGCTTCAGCAGTCCGGCGTCGATGCACAACTCGAAGTTTTCGACGGAATGTCGCACGCTCAGTAC
Source organism: Janthinobacterium sp. (assembly GCA_036009485.1). Lineage (GTDB taxonomy): Bacteria > Pseudomonadota > Gammaproteobacteria > Burkholderiales > Burkholderiaceae_D > Janthinobacterium. The sequence continues at coordinate 21,061 of DASYLQ010000007.1, read as the reverse complement.
CAGATGGATGATCGCGTGCCCGAGGACAAGGCAGCATTCGCAGAAATCACTCAATTCTTCGACAAGCACCTCGGCCATTGATCTCCATTCGAGAGGAGCGCTTTTGCTCCTCTCGACAAGGATTGCGAGACCAATCCCATAGGATTTCCCGGGACCGGTCTCGTGGCGTCGCAGTACAGCTTCATTCTTGGTCCATCCCCCCACGCCAGATTCGGTAGGCTTTGTTGCACAAATCCCTGCCGGGGGCGGCTGAATCTTGACTCGGGTAAACTGGTGGCATGACTGCACCGATTCGGGACCCCAACGACGGTGGCCATTGGGATCACTCCGTCTGGGGTAAGGGGTACTACGCTCTCAGTTTATTTGTGCAACAAAGCCTTTTAAGATAAAAAACCTCGCCCTTGATGGGACGAGGTTTGTTGCTGCCGGACGGGGCGGGCGCCCCCAGGCGCTTAAGCCTGCGCTGGAGTTTAAGCCAGCGCTGGATAGTCGGTATAACCGAGCGCGCCGGCGGCGTAGAACGTCGCGGCATTCCATTCGTTCAGCGCGGCATTCGTTTCCAGGCGGCGCGGCAGGTCCGGGTTGGAAATGAACAGTTTGCCGAAGGCAACCGCGTCGGCGACGCCGCGGCCCAGCAATTCCTCGGCGCCGGCCTTGTCGACTTTTTCATTGGCGATGTAGATGCCGCCGAACTCTTTCTTCAGCAATGGTCCCAGGCTGTCTTCGCCGACGGCTTCGCGGGCGCAGATGAAGGCAATGCCGCGCTTGCCCAATTCGCGCGCGATGTAGCCGAAGGTGGCGGCCGGGTCGGAATCGCCCATGTCGTGCGCATCGGCGCGCGGCGCCAGGTGCATGCCGACGCGCGCCGCGCCCCAGACTGCGATGCAGGCGTCGGTGACTTCGAGCATCAGGCGGGCGCGGTTTTCGATCGAGCCGCCGTAGGCGTCGTTGCGCTGGTTGGTGCTGTCTTGCAGGAACTGGTCGAGCAGGTAGCCGTTGGCGCCATGGATTTCAACGCCGTCGAAACCGGCTTTCCTGGCGTTTTCCGCGCCTTTGCGGTAGGCCGCGACGACGCCGGGCAATTCCTCGGCGTCGAGGGCGCGCGGCACAGGATAGGGACGCTGCGGGCGCAGCAGGCTGACATCGCCCTTGGCGGCGATGGCGCTGGGCGCCACCGGTGCGTCGCCGTCCAGCAGGCTGGGGTCGGAGATGCGGCCGACATGCCACAGTTGCATGAAGATGCGGCCGCCGGCGGCGTGCACGGCCGAAGTGACCAGTTTCCAGCCTTCGACCTGCTCGTCGGACCAGATGCCCGGAGTATTTTCGTAGCCGACGCCTTGCGGCGTGACCGAAGTCGCTTCCGACAGGATCAGGCCGGCGCTGGCGCGCTGGGTGTAGTACTCCGCCATCAGGGCGTTCGGCACGCGGCCGCCGATGGCGCGGGAGCGCGTCAGCGGCGCCATGATGACGCGGTTCTTCAGGGTGAGGTCGCCGATGGTGATGGGATCGAATAAAGTTGCCATTTTTTTTCCTGTAAATTGCACCGCCGCGGGGGCGGGCGGGGTGGTGAATACTGCCGGTGATTACTTGCGGTAAGCCTGTTACATGTCCAGATGCATATGCTGCAAGAACGCCTGGATCGTCTCCTCATTGCGGTGGAAGAAGTTCCACTGGCCGACGCGGCGCGAACTGATCAAGCCGGCCTTTTGCAGCGTCGCCAGATGGGCCGAGACGGTCGATTGCGACAACCCGGTGCGGTGGTCGATCAGGCTGGCGCAGACGCCGAAACTGAGCGGATGCTCCTGCTCCGAAAAGTAGGTTTCCGGATCCTTCAGCCATTGCAGGATCTGGCGCCGGACCGGATTGGCCAATGCCTTGTGAATCGCATCGATGTCCATATGTCGTCCTCCATCCAATGTATTTCGCTTTTCAGCGAACTATATATCGGGACTTTTAAATTTCAATATCGGGATAATACGATGTAAACGCAAAGTCTGCTGGACAGTGCTTGAACCGGGCGGCTGCTTTGGCGGAATTATTTTTGCGGCCTGCCGATGGTATACTTTGCTGCCCCCGCAGGGACGACCCTGCCTCGAACGGGAAGCCGGTAGGGACGACCTTGCCATGACGGAGAAAAGACATGAGCTGGTTGATACTGGTACTGGCCGGCTTGCTGGAAGTGGCTTGGGCCATCGGACTCAAATACAGCGCCGGCCTGACGCGGCCGGTGCCGGCGGTGCTGACGCTGATGTCCATGACCGGCAGCGTGGTCATGCTCGGGCTGGCGCTGCGCAGCCTGCCGCTCGGCACGGCTTATGCGATCTGGACCGGCATCGGCACCGTCGGCACCGCCATCTTCGGCATCATGGTGCTGGGCGAACCGGCCGGCGCCGCACGGCTATGCTGCATCGCCCTGATCGTCGCCGGCATCCTCGGCCTGAAGCTGCTGTCGCCGCACTGATCTGACCGCACTGATGTATCGCGGCAAAGCCGTTTGGTTTATCCTGCGCGCATGAAAACCATTTCCGTCATCGATAGCCACACCGGCGGCGAGCCGACCCGCTTGATCATGGCCGGCGGCCCGGACCTCGGCGCCGGCCCCTTGTCCGGGCGCGTCGAACGCTGGCGCCGCGAATGCGACGGCTTGCGCTCGGCCGTCGTCTGCGAACCGCGCGGCTCCGACGTCCTGGTCGGCGCCTTGCTATGCGAGCCGCATGCGCCCGATTGCGCGGCCGGTGTCATCTTCTTCAACAACGTCGGCTACCTCGGCATGTGCGGCCACGGCATGATCGGGCTGATCGCCTCGCTGGCCTTCCTCAAGCGCATCAAGGCGGGCCGCCACCGCATCGATACCCCGGTCGGCGTGGTCGAGGCGGAATTGCATGCGGATGGCAGCGTGACGGTGGACAACGTCGCGTCTTACCGCGCCTTGCACAAGGTGGCCGTGGAAGTGGACGGCATCGGCACCGTCGAGGGCGACGTCGCTTGGGGCGGCAACTGGTTTTTCCTGGTCAGCGAGCATGGACAGGCTCTGCGCGCCGACAATATCGAGGCGCTGACGGCGTATTCGGCGCGCTTGTGCGACGCGCTGGCCAAGGCCGGCGTCAGCGGCAGCGGCGGCGCGCTGATCGACCACATCGAATTGTTCGGCCCCTCGCGCAGCGGCGCCGACAGCCAGAGTTTCGTGCTATGCCCGGGCAAGGCCTACGACCGCTCGCCCTGCGGCACCGGCACCTGCGCCAAGCTGGCTTGCCTGGCGGCGGACGGCAAGCTGGCCGAACATGCGTTGTGGCGCCAGGAAAGCATCATCGGCAGCGTCTTCGAAGCGTCCTACCGCTACGACGACGGGAAACTGATGCCCAGCATCCGCGGCAAGGCTTACGTGAATGCGCAAGCCAGCCTGATTCTCGATGACGAGGATCCTTTTGTGTGGGGTATTCCGAAGGCGGGTTGATCATCTTTTATAGTTCGATAAGACCAGTCATCATCATATAACTGAAGGATGCAGCATGATCGTAGGGATAGACCTGGGCACCACGAACAGCCTGATCGCCGTGTGGCTTTGTTGCATAAATAAGCTGAGCGCGTAAAAACCCCTTACCCCAGACGAATTGATGGCATGGTCACCGTCGCAGGGGGACCCAGTCGGGTGAAGCGATTGAGGATGGCGGCGCGCACCTGCAGCTCGCCGACCTGACGGTCGAAGTCGCGCGCCATCACCCGCAAGACCAATGGCGCCGGCCGCCTCGAAGCCTGCCTGGCCGAATCGCCTTCACATCAATGCAATCTGCTTGACTGTAGTCAATATCCCATCAGCAACTCTGGTTAAAGTCATCCAGTCCTGCGCGGCGATCCGCCCCGGGAGCGATCCCTTCGATCAACGCGAACCTCAGGCAGGGCGCCCGATGAACGTCATCCCGTTTCCGGCCCAAGCCTTCGAAGCCGTCGACCAGCATGGGCAAGCCTTTCACGTCTTCGTGCTGCGCCAGACCCTGAGCTTTGCCGGCGGCGCGCTGGCCTATGCCGATGTCCAGGCGCCGCTGTGCGACAGCGACGTCCCCTTCCATCCCGGCGGCGGCGTGCGCCAGGAATCCGACTACTGCCCGTTCAAGCCGCAGTGCGACGTCATCGTCAACGCGTTCGCGCATGCGCCGCGGGCCGTGGCGGCGGCGGCCTTCCCGGTGCGGCTCACGGTCAGCCGGCCCGGCGCGACGCCCGCCCTGATCGACAAGCGCCTGACGGTGACGGGCGAGCGCCGGTTTATAAAGAAATCGTGGCCGCTGCGGGCGATGCAAGCGGCGCTCAAGTGGCTCACGCTGACCCTGGTCCGTCCCGTGCCATGGCGGCTGGGCGAGGCCGCGCCATTCACCTCGCTGCCGCTGCGCGACGAATTCGCCTGTGGCGGCCAATGCCGGATCAACGCCGGCGATGCGGCGGCCGCAAAAATCCCTGCCAGGCATCGCCTGACGCCAGAGCAATTGGCGATGCACCCGGATGCGAACGCGGCGCCGGCCATGCGCCCGGCCGCCCACACGGCCTGCGCGCACAACTTGTCCGGCCTCGGCTATGCCCAGGCCTGGTATCTGCGCGCCGCCGGCGTCAAGACCGTTGCCGCGCCGCGCATCGAACGGCCCGGCGACGAGTTCACCGCGCAGCGCTTCTGGCAGGCGCAAAACAATGCCCTCGCGGCCGGGATGCCCGAACCGGCCGGCCTTGGCATCCGCGGCATGGCGCATCCGGCCAGGCATGCCCTGCTGGGCAGCGCCGACGAGGCCTTCGCCGGCAGCGGCGCGGCGCTGCCGCACGACTTCGACTTCGCCATCTGGAACGCCGCGCCCGCCGACCAGCAAATCGATTTTCTGCATGGCGATGAAGTTTTCGAGCTGAGCAATCTATGCCGCCCCGATACGCCCGGTGCGCATGTCGATGCGCAGGGCAACACCGTCTTGCGGCTGGTCCTGCCACAGCACGAATGCCAGGTGCGGATGCAATTGGAAAGCGGCGCGGCATGCGCGCAGGCGCTGGTCGTCGACACGGTGCTCATCGAACCGGAAGAACGCCGGTGCACGCTGGTCTGGCGCGCGGTGCTGCCCAGGGAAGCGGAGGCGCCCATCGAAGGGGCCGAGTTCTGTCTGCAGACGGTACTGGAGCGCAACCGCGCGCACATGGAAACGGCCATGCGCCGGGAGGTGTGATCATGAGCGACCGCCTGAAGTTATCCGATCCCAGGGGGAACGCCGAACTCGACAGGATTTCCGATGCGGAGGAACTGACTGAAAATCAAAAATACATCCGGCAGCTCGAGGCCAACCTCGCCGAGCTGGAAAAAGAACTGGCGGCCAAGCGAGCGGCCAGGGAGCGGGAAAGGCAGGAAAGGCAGGCCGCCAGGCAGGCGGCGGCCGGCAACCGTAGCGGCGGCGCCCGGACAGGCGCGCGCAAGGACGCCAGCTTCAAGGCCATCGGCACGGCGCCGTCGATCAACAGGACGCCGGTGGGGCCGACGATGGTGGCCATCCCCTATCCGACGGTCCAGGATTTGTCCAACAGCGTCGGCACGGCGAAATCGGTCAGGTTCAACGGCTGCCCGGTCTACCTGCTCGACAGCAGCAGCCAGCCCAGCGGCAAGGGCGATGAAAGGGGCACCGGCAAGGGCATCAAGTCCGGCACCGTCTCCGGCGAAATCAGGCCGGTCGAGGGCAGCGGCACGGTATTCGTCGAGGGAAAAAAAGTCGTGCGCGAAGGCGACACCTGCACCATGAACGGCGGGAACAATCCGGGCATCTTCGTGACCACCCCGGCGACTAGCACGGCGCCGCCGGGGACGGCGATCGACACCTCCGACCCGCGTCCGGCGGAGGCGGCGGCACGGCTGGCGGAGAACGTCAAGGCGTTCCGGATGGCACCGGCCAACGAGGATGGACTGCTGCCGAAAACGCCGATGCAACGACTTCTGCAGAAGGCGATGGACGATAGCCTCAGTTGCCGGATACCGGGTCCGTTTCCGCCGTCGGAGTCCTTGTCACTGCAGGCGGCCAAGGCCATGATTTCGAATGCCGCAGTGCAGAGGTGGCTGAGCGGGCCGGCGTTGGTAAATGGGCACGGGGATCCGCGACCGTTGGCGCAAAGGTTCGCGGATGAATATGGGCAGCTTTATGACTCTTCCCTATCGGGAGCAACGTACAGCACGATATGGCTGTTAGGAGGAAGTGACCGTGACGGAAGAACGCTCAGCGAGATAATCGCTGGCGTGGAAGGAGCGTTAGCGGCAAGCATGGTTGGCGTCTCGATGAATCGCACAGCTGCGGGAAAAGGAACATCTTCCACAGTCAAGTCTGGAAACGGTGTAAAAATAAGATCCGCCACTTCGGCTCAGCCTGTTACGGTCCGGGATGCATCTACCCTAACCACAGCTCGTCGGCCCGAACGCGCAAGTGCGGAGCAATGGTTGACCGATAGTTTGGGATCGAATATCAAAGCTAACCCATTGCGACAAGAATATGAGCAAAAAGTCTCTAAGCTTTCCTCATATATAGGTCGGATCCGACCGGGAATGAGTCAAACGGAGCTTCGAGATTTAGCTTCTGAGGCAAACCAGGCAAGACGGCAACTTGGAGTGCAATACAAAAATTTAACCCCAGAACCGCTTCGAGATTTTATCTATCAGATTAATCAGGACCGATATGGAGATCCGTTGGGACCAAATGTTGATTACCTTGTCAAACAAGGCCGAACCTATACTGATATCATCAAGTCAGCCTCCCGCCCCAATCCGGATGTTGATACGCTTTTAGGAAAATTTGGCGAATGGCTAAAACAACAGCCTGATTCATACATTCAAAAACATACGCACCTAGCGGGAGAGTAAATCGATGAATAAAATCTACATTCGAAACAAAACTGACAAAAATTTGGTTTTGTGATGCGACAGCGAATACACCCCTATTTCAGAAGAGACAGCTGAGCATAAACCTGCGCAAGATAAAGCCTTTTATGTTAAATTTCCTGGCGGATTCATCGGTGTCTATTCATCCATGAACGGACCTATTTTGTTTATAAATGGCAGCAAATATCCTTTCACGGATCCTTCATGGAAGGTAGTCGTTCAGAAAAACGCACGCATTAACGAAGTAAGATTTACCGGACCTGAACAAAAAAATCTAACGTTTGCGTATCCGGCGGTAGAACTCGATCCAATGGACCCTTGGTCTGAAGAATCATTTGACGACTTTTTTATCTGGCTTACGACAAAGCGAGATGACCAAGAATTTATTGAGATGTGGACTGAAAGCAGAGATTGCGGGCCTGCCTGAACTATGGACCATGGTGGAACCCGAGCGTGAAGCCAATGGCTTATGGGAGCGACTCGCTTAACCCGAGCGTAAACAAGGCCGAGGAACCAGGGTCGTTCACTTCCGTCTGAGCACCGTCTGAGCAATGCCTGACGTCGCCTTTCTGATGGAGCCGTGAATTTGTTGACCTTCCGGCTGTCGCATACGGATACCTGTCAGGGAACGGCGCATGATTCTTTTCAGAGCGTCTTGCAAAATTCAATCTGAAATTATCTGCACAGCAGCTTTCGCTCCAAGCGAGCGATTTTTAAGTAAAGCCAACAAATCTCAACGTTTACGGTGGCGAAATCATCGTGTCTCTCTGAGCCGGATAATAGATCGCCCAACCCGGTCAGCACTGTTCTGCATATCAAAACGCCGCATTCACCCTGGTCAGGTAATACCATTCATTGCCCGCCGCGGCTTTGCTGTCCGGGAACAGGATCAAGCCGTCGAATTCGGCGCTCACCGGCGTGCCGTCTTCGCGGCGGCCGATTTCATCGCCCGTGCTGACGCGGTCGAAGCTGGACCAGGCCCGGCTGAAGGTATCGCCGGCACCGGCCTTGTCGTGCACCACCACCATGCTCAGCGCTTCCATCCGGTCGGCGGCGACCGGCTCCGGCATCGGCGCATCGATCAGGCCGACGAAGGCGAGGGTGTTCATGATCGCGCGGTAAGCCACCTCGGGCGCGGCAGGATCGTCGTGCTGCCCGCATTCCAGCGTCAGCGCGTAGCCGCCGGTCGAGCGCATGAACTCGGTGGTGCCGACGCCGTAGCGGATCACTTTTTCCAGCTGGCTGGCGTCGCGCGTGGCCATGCGCCGCTGCACGCCCTCGCTATAGGTCGACAGCCAGCCGTCGACGAAACGCCGCACGCCGAGGCGGCGCGCCAGCGCGCGTTCCTGCGCTTCATGCTTGAACGGTTGCAGCGGGCCGTCGTTGTCGCGCGGTCCCACCATGACGAAGGGCTCGCTGCTGGCGTTGAAGGAGTGCAGGTCGAGCAGCACGTCATGCTGCGCCAGCAAGGGGCAGAGCCAGTTGGCGATGCGGTCTTCGAAGTCTTGCGGATGCGCGTTCGGGTACAGGTTGCGGTTCAGGTTGCGTTCGCCGCAACGCTCATTTTTGGCATAGGCCAGCGGATTGGCGACCGGCACGAAGGTGACGCTGCCGGCGGCGATGCGCAATGCTCCGCTGTCGAGCTGGGCCATCACGCGGCCGATGGCCTTGGTGCCGCAGGTTTCATTGCCATGCACGGCGCCCATGATGATCAGGCGCGGGCCGCTGGCCTGGCCGGTGTAATTGACGGATTTAAAATGCAGTTCGCTACTGGCTATCGTGCTGCTCATGCTGGTCTGGTCCCTGGTTTCGATACGGCCGCGGCCTCGGCCTTATGGCGCGGTCAACAATGAGCCGACATTCTAGCGGGATTTCTGTGGGCGCTGAAGAAAAAATCTGGTCAAGAGCCGGTCTGCATGGCATGATCGGCCCCCTTTGATGCCCGGCGGCGCAAGACGTCAGGCATCGCATCGGCACTCACGCACAGAACAGATGAAGCATCCCGGATCCGCTCGCAGCCATGGCCTGGATACCTTGCGCGCCGTCGCCATCGCGCTGGTGTTCATGAACCATTACATGATTTTCGTCACCGGCCGCGCCACCTTCGGCTTCCTCAGCGAGATGGGCTGGGCCGGCGTCGATCTGTTTTTCGCCCTCAGCGGCTACCTGATCGGCAACCAGATCCTGGCCGCGCTGCGCAGCGAAGGGGGCTTTTCGCTGAAAAATTTCTATGCCCGCCGCCTGCTGCGCACCCTGCCCAATTTTTATGCCGTGCTGGCCCTGTATTACCTGTGGCCGGCCTGGCGCGGCGACAATCCCTTGCTGCCGCTCTGGCGCTTCCTGAGCTTCACCCAAAACATCGGGCTGGAGCCGGGCACGGCGTTTTCGTATGCGTGGTCGCTGTGCGTGGAAGAGCAGTTCTACATGCTGCTGCCGGCGCTGGCCTTGTTGCTCGCCGCCTGCCGCAAGTCCCTGTCCCTGTCCCTGTCCCTGTCTCTGTCTCTGTCTCTGTCTCTGGCGTGGCTGCTGATCGTCGGCGCCGTCGCCGCCGGCATGCTGGCGCGCGGCCACATCTGGACCGAGCACGTCGAGCATGCCCGCAACGGCCTGCACGGCTATTACAAATACATTTATTATTCTTCGCTGTGCCGCTGCGACGAACTGCTGGCCGGGGTCGCGCTGGCCCTGCTGAAAAACCATCATGCCGTCCTCTGGACCCGCATCACTGCATACGGCAATGCGACCCTGCTGGCCGGACTGGCCGGCGTGACGCTGGCTTTCCTGCTGTTCCTGGAAAACCATTATGCCTGGCGCACCACGGTGATCGGCTACCCGCTGCTGGCGCTGGGTTGCGCGCTGCTCATCGTCTCCGCGCTCAGCCCGGACTCGCTGCTGCGCAATACGCGCGTGCCCGGCGCGACGCTGCTGGCGACGTGGTCGTACGCGGTCTACCTGACGCACAAGCCCGTGTGCGTGCTGCTGAAACCGGTCTTGCTTGGCGCGGGGATGGGGCCGGATGCCTGGCCGGCGGTGCTGATCATGGCGGCGGCCAGCCTGCTGGCCGGATGGCTGCTGTTCCGGCTGGTCGAAACGCCGTTCATGTATTTACGCGAGCGCTTTGTGCCCAGCAACCTGGCGCGGCCGCCGCCGCAGACCGTCAGCGCCTGAAGGTTTTCATTTCGATGACATTCGAGGCATTCCGCTCGACCACGCCAAACGGCGACGGCATCCGCGCCAGGAAGTCCAGCACATGGCGCGCCTGTTGCGCCGCTCCGTCGTACTCGCTGCCTTCGATGGCGGCGCGCAGGCCGGGCGCGGCTTCCAGGAGGTGCGGGCTGCGGTAGGCGGCGATCAGCAGCGCCAGCAGTTCGCCGGTATTGCCGCCGCGGCGAGCCCGTTCGCCGATGACGCCGAACAGGGCGCGCTGCATCGCCGGCGTCGGGTTGCTGATGTAGGAAAAAACCAGGGGCGTATTGGCAATGGCCTCGCACAGGCGGCGCTCGATCTGCTCCGGCTTGAGGTCGGAAGCGATGTCGAAATACGCCGCCTTCCAGCGCGTGCGCGCGTGCGGATGGCCGGGCGGAAAGGAATCGGCGGTGTCGAAACCGCAGATCCGGCTCAGGTGCCTGAGCCAGGCGAGGATGGTGGATAGCATCCCTGGATTTTAGCCGGAATTTGATCGCGGCTGTATTGGGCTGCGGCGTCCGTGCGCAAGGGCTTGCCTGCCGCCAAGTTGCCTGGCGCCGGCTCCCGCCGGCGCCATCACTGCGCCGGGTATTCGCCCAGGCGGCCGGCGCGGAAATCTTCCACCGCCGTGTGCAGCTCTTGCTGCGTGTTCATGACGAAGGGGCCGTACTGGGCGATCGGCTCGTTCAGCGGATGGCCGGCGATCAATACCACGCGGCTCGCTTGCGCCGCGCGGATAACCACGCCGTCGGCGCCGGGCGTGTTGGCGAAGATCGCCATGCGCCCGACCGGCACGGCCTTGTCGCCGGCGCCGACTTCGCCGCGGAAGGTGTAGAGGAAGACGTTATGGCCTTCCGGCAGCGCCTGGCTGAAACTGGCGCCGGCCGGCAGGTCGATGTCGATGTACACCGGCTCCGTCACTTCGCGCTGCACGGCGCCGGCTATGCCGTGGCTGCTGCCGGCGATCACTTGCACCGTCACGCCGTCGGCCGTGGTGAAGCGCGGAATTTGCTCATTGCTGAAGTCGCGATACCAGGGCTTGCGCATCTTGTCCCTGGCGGGCAGGTTCAGCCACAGCTGGAAGCCTTCCATCACGCCTTCTTCCTGCTCCGGCATTTCCGAATGGACCACGCCGCGGCCGGCGGTCATCCATTGCACGCCGCCATTGCTCAGCAAGCCTTCGTGGCCGGCGCTGTCCTTGTGACGCATGCGTCCGTTGATCATGTAAGTGACCGTCTCGAAGCCGCGGTGCGGATGTTCGGGAAAGCCGGCGATATAGTCGTTCGCCTTGTCGCTGCCGAACTGGTCCAGCATCAGGAAGGGATCCAGGCGGCGCTGCAAGGCTTGCGTCAACACGCGATTGATCTTCACGCCGGCGCCGTCCATCACGGCCTGGCCGGTGACGATGCGCTCGATGCCGCGTGGTTGCCGCACCTGGTCCGCTACGATTTGCTGTTGTGCCATATTGCTCTCCTTGTCAGTGTGGCGCCGCCTGCTTGCTGCTTGGCTTACTGCTTAGACCAGGATGGCGTTGATTTGTGCTTCGGCCTCGGCTTGCGCGCGCAGCACGGCTTCAGGACCGTAACCCATGCCTTCGGCATACACGAATTGCACGTCGGTCAGGCCGAGGAAGGCCAGCATGGTTTTCAGGTAAGGCACCTGGCTGTCGTTCGGGCTGTCGCGGTACATGCCGCCGCGGGCCAGCGCGACGTAGACTTTTTTATTCTTCAACAAGCCTTCAGGGCCGGCCTCGGTATAACGGAAGGTCACCTGGGCGCGCGCGATGGCGTCGAACCAGCTTTTCAGTTGCACGGTCACGCCGAAGTTGTACATCGGCGCGCCGATGACGATGACGTCGGCCGCTTGCACTTCGGCGATCAGGGCGTCGTCGATGGCGACGCGGGCGGCTTGTTCGGCGTTGCGCTGGTCGGCCGGGGTGAACAGGGCGCCCAGGGTCGCTTCGTCGATCAATTGCAGCGGTTTGCTGGCCAGGTCATGCCGGATCACGCTGACAGCGCCGGCGCCGGCTTTCAGGCGGGCGACAATGGTATCGGCCAGGCGGGTCGATTCGGAACCGCTGCTGCGGGCGCTGGAATTGATTTGCAAGATGTTCATCAAGATTCTCCGTGAGGGTGGTTGTTGCGATAGGAGAACTTTAACAGTTCCAAAATCGATGCGGAAGGCGTTAAAATGGATAACATTCATCCACCAACGGAACAATCTAATGGATCTCGATCCCAGCGATTTGCTGCTGTTCGCCCGCATTGTCGAGTGCGGCAGCTTCAGTTCGGCGGCGGAGCGGGTCGGCTTGCCGAAGTCGACCGTATCGCGCCGCATTTCGCTGCTGGAAGCGAAACTCGGCGAGCGCCTGCTGCAGCGCACCACGCGCAAGCTGGTGTTGACGGAGTTCGGCACCAGCCTGCTGGAACACGCGCGCAAGGTGGCGGAAGAGGTGGAGGCGGCCACCGCCCTGGTGCAGCACCGCCAGCAGGCGCCCAGCGGCAAACTGCGCATTTCGATGCCTGGCGACTTCGCCAATTTTTCCATGGGTTCCATGCTGGCGGCGTTCTTGCAAAAGTACCCGGCCATCTCGTTGGAACTCGACTTGTCGCCGCGCCGGGTCGACTTGATCGCCGAAAATTTCGACCTGGCGATCCGCATGGGCGACATGCCGGAAGATTCGGCCCTGGTGGCGCGGCGCATCACGGTCACCAAGCTGGCGCTGTATGCCTCGCCCGCCTACACCTCCTTGCGCGGCTTGCCGGAGCATCCGGACGACCTGGCGAAACACGAGTTGCTGAGCCTGGGCCGGCGCGGCGGCCCGGCGCCGTGGCTGCTAACGCGCGGCAAGGTACGCTGGGAAAAGGAATTGCCGGCGCGCCTGGTGGCGAATTCGCCGGACCTGCTGATGCGCATGGCGGCGGCGGGGGCGGGCATTGCGATCAGTTCCGAGCGTTTTGCCGAGCCGCATATGCTGAGCGGGGATCTGGTCAGGATATTGCCGGAGTGGAGTTTGCCCTCGAGTACGGGCTGGGCCGTGTTCCCCGGGCGCCGCCTGATGCCGGCCAAGACCAGGGCCTTTCTCGACATGATGGACACGACCTATGGCGCCGCCGAGGATTTGCTTGTTTACGATAAGGCGGCGAAGGCCAGGCTGTTTTCGTTTTAAGCGAGATTCAGCTTGAGACCCAGCCAAGGCCCAGCCGCACTCATGAGGCTGGTCTTAAGCCGCGGCCTCAAGCCGGGTTGGGCGTGCTCCGATTCGCCATCATCTCTCCCAGCCTGATAAACCCGGCCGGCTGCCATGCCGGATTGAACACCAGGCCCGCCTGTTTCGGAAACAGCATCACCACCGTCGACCCCAGCAGGAACCTGCCCATCTCTTCGCCCTTTTTCAGTGCGACCGATTGGTCGGCATACGACCATTCGCGTATCGCCAGTCCGCGCGGCGGGTTGACGACGCCGTGCCAGACCGTGGCCATGCTGCCGACGATGGTGGCGCCGACCAGGGTCAGGACAAACGGCCCATGCTCGCCCTCGAACACGCAGACCACGCGCTCGTTGCGGGCGAACAGCTCGGGCACGCCGCGGGCCGTGGTCGGGTTGACTGAAAACAGCTCGCCCGGGACATAAATCATGCGCGTCAGACGGCCGTCGCAAGGCATGTGGATGCGGTGGTAATCCTTCGGGCTCAGATACAGGTTGGCGAAGCTGCCGTGCTGGAATCGCGCCGCCAGCGCGGCGTCGCCGCCGACCAGCGCGGTGGTGGTGAAATGGTGGCCCTTGGCCTGGAAAATCTGGTCGTCGTCGATGGCGCCGAATTGCGAGATGCGGCCGTCGACCGGACAAATATAGTCGGCCTGCGCCAGCGGCCGCGCATTCGGCCGCAAGGCGCGCGTGAAGAACTCGTTGAAGCTGCCGTAGTGGCCGATGTCCGGGTTCAGCGCCTCGTCCATGTTCACCCCGTAGCGGCCGACAAACCAGCGGATCAGGCGGGTCGTCATCGCGCCTCCTTTTGCACCGGCGACGCGCCCGGCGAAACTGGTCAAGGCCCCTTTGGGCATCAGGTATTGAGGCAAGACTGCCAGGCGATCGGACACGATGTGTAAACCCCTAAGAAAAGTGGATGCAGGATTATAGCGGCATGTCGGACGCATAAGGAATTCATGTGGCTTAAAACAAGGTTGAAAAAGTGCTCACGCAGGATCCATGTCGGATGAATAATGGAACATGTCGGACGCATAATGGAACCGTGTTTAAGCGGAAACAGGCTCCAAAATTATCCAAATAAACCTGTGACCCGGCGCACATATCGTAAGAAAATGGACCCTGGTTTTCCCACTTCTCGTTTGCACCTCTTCCACTCCCCACTGCCGACCATGACCCACCGTTTATCTGTCCCCGCGACGGTTGCCGCCGTCCTGTTTTTATCCTGGAATGCAGGCGCCGCGGCCGCCGCATTGGACCCGGCTTCCGCTAGCGCGGACCAGGGCGCGGCGGAGTCGCCGGCAACGCCGGACGCACCCATGCAGCGCGTCGAAATCAAGGCCGCGGCGTCGCGCTACGATGCGCGCCGCGACGACACGGCCAGCAAGGTCGTGGTCGGCGCGGATGAGTTGCAGCGCTTCGGCGATACCTCGGTGCTGGACGCCTTCAAGCGCGTGCCCGGCATTACCGTCGACGCCGGCCAGGTCAAGATGCACGGCCTCGGCAGCGGCTATACGCAGATCCTGCTGAACGGGGAGCGCGCGCCGGCCGGGTTCACGCTCGACTCGCTGTCGCCCGACATGATCGAAAAGATCGAGATCCTGCGCGCCGCCAGCGCCGAATACAGCACGCAGTCGATCGCCGGCACCATCAACATCATCCTGAAAAAGACGGTGAAGGCGGCCGAGCGCGAATGGAAGATCGGCGCCGCCGACAGCCGGCAAAGTTTTTCGCCTTCCACCACGCTGCTGCTGTCGGACCGGCTCGACAAGTTTTCCTATTCGGTGGTGGGGAATGTGTTCCGCTATCAGTACGAGCGCAGCACGCCTAGCGTGGAGAGCGGCACCGATGCCCAGGGCAAGGCCAACCTGCTGCGCGATACCAGCCAGCTCGACACGGGCCGCTCCGAAGGCGTCAACCTGACGCCGCGCCTGAACTGGACGCTGGAGAATGGCGACACGCTGTCGTCGCAAAGTTATATGGGCGTCAGCCAGGCCGGCGGCAGCGGCAATACCGACGTCGCGACGCCGCTCGGCGCGGCGCTCGATTATGACCGCGTCGACAGCGGCTTCACGTCGCACAGCGCCTATCTGCACAGCGACTTGAATCTGGTGCACAAGATGGAAGAGGGCGCCAAGCTCGATGTGAAGGTCGGCGTCAACGGCAGCCGCAACGCCAACGACAGCCGCCAGCTCGGCGCCAGCGCGGAAGTGCTCTCGCTGGACCGCGCCATCGCCGCCGACACGGCAGAAAAAAGCTTGACCTCGACCGGAAAATATTCGACCCCGCTCGGCGATGACCATACGCTGGCGCTGGGCTGGGAAGGCGGCTACACCCGGCGCGACGACGGCCGCATCCAGCGCGACACCCCCTTGCCCGGCAATGTGCCGGCCGACAGCGACGGCGGCTACAAGGCCGGCGTCGGCCGCCTCGCCTTTTTCGGCCAGGACGAGTGGAACCTGGGCCCATTGTGGTCGATGTACGCCGGCTTGCGCTGGGAAGGCGTGTCGACGCACAGCGACGGCGCCTCGTTCGGCGGCGTGCGCAATCGCGCCAGCGTCTGGAGCCCGGTGCTGCAAAGCCTGTGGAAGCTGCCGAACAAGCAGGACCAGGTGCGCCTGGCGCTGACCCGCACCTTCAAGGCGCCGACCCTGTCCAGCCTGACGCCGCGCCTGATCGCCTCGACCAACAATACGCAAAGCGCGCCCGACGTACAGGGCAACCCGAACCTGAAACCGGAACTGGCGACGGGACTGGACACTTCCTTCGACCATTACCTGAACAAGGATGGCGCGCTGCTCAGCGCCAGCGCCTCGATGCGCCGCATCGACAATTACACGCGCCAGGGCCTGTTCTTCGAGGACGGCCGCTGGCTGGCGACGCCGGTCAACGAAGGCAGCGCGACCACCGGCAGCGTCGAGCTGGAAGCCAAGCTGCCGCTGAAGACGCTGGTCGATGCAGCGCCGGCGGTCGACCTGCACGCCAGCGTCAGCCGCAACTGGTCGCAAGTCGATTCGGTGCCCGGCCCCGACAACCGGCTCGATGGCCAGGTGCCGCTCAGCGCCGTCCTCGGCCTCGACTACAAGACGCCGGGCGGCGCCCTGCGCACCGGCGCCAGCTTCAGCTTCCGCAACGGCGGCGCGTTGCGCATCTCGGAAACCCAGGGCGCCTATACGGCGCCGCGGCGCGACCTGGATATGTACGCGCTGTGGAAGATCGATCCGACATACCAGTTGCGCCTGGCGCTGAACAATTTGCTGGGCCAGGATTATGCCTCCGAAACCAGTTACACCGACGCCAGCGGCACCTTGCTGCGCAACGCCATCTACCCGAGCAGCGTGCAGGCGCGCGCTACGCTGGAGGTGAAGTTTTGACGGGATAGCGGTTGCGCTTGCTTGCCCATGCTTCGGCTAATATGTCGCAATCGCGGCCTTGCGCCACGTCGGACTGGTCATGAAGGGCGGCCTTATTTATCATCGCTGATATCGCCGCCGAGCGCGCTTTTTTCCCGGCCGGGGTGTCATAATGCACGCCAAATTCCTTCGATTTCCAAGGCTGTGCTTATTCCATGACGTTTCTCTCCCTGGGTCTGATCGATCCCCTGCTGCGCACGCTGGACGCGCTCGGCTATGCCGCGCCGACGCCGGTACAGGCGCAAGCCATTCCCGCCGTGCTGGCCAAACGCGACTTGATGGCCGCCGCCCAGACCGGCACCGGCAAGACCGCCGCTTTCGCCTTGCCCCTGTTGCAGCGCCTGACCATGGAAGGGCCGCAAGTGGCGGCCCATTCGGTGCGCGTGCTGGTGCTGGTGCCGACCCGCGAACTGGCGGAACAGGTGTATGAAAGTTTTCTCGCTTACGCCGGCAATCTGCCGCTGCGCTGCCATGTCGCGTATGGCGGCGTGCCCATCGAACCGCAGATGAACAAGCTGCGCAAGGGCCTGGATGTGCTGGTGGCGACGCCGGGCCGCCTGCTCGACCTGCATGGCCAGGGCGCGCTCAAGTTCGAGCAGTTGCAAACCCTGGTGCTGGACGAGGCCGACCGCATGCTCGACCTGGGCTTTGCGCGCGAGCTCGACGCCGTCTTCGCCGCCCTGCCGAAGGAACGCCAGACCCTGCTGTTCTCGGCCACCTTTTCGGATGCGATACGGGCCATGGCCGGCCAGCTGCTGCGCGACCCGCTGGGCATCCAGGTCAGCCCGCGCAACAGCACGGTCAAAAGCGTCAAGCAGTGGCTGATTCCGGTCGACAAAAAGCGCAAGGCCGAACTGTTTTGCCACTTGCTGAAAAAACGCCGCTGGGGCCAGGTGCTGGTCTTCGTCAAGACGCGCAAGGGCGTCGACCAGTTGGTGGCGACCTTGCTGGAGCGCGGCATCCGCGCCGATGCCATCCACGGCGACAAGACCCAGCCGAACCGCCTGCGCGCGCTGGCCAGGTTCAAGGCCGGCGAGGTGCAGGTGCTGGCGGCCACCGACGTGGCCGCGCGCGGCCTGGATATCGACGACTTGCCGCAGGTGGTCAATTTCGACTTGCCGACGGTGGCGGAAGACTATATCCACCGCATCGGCCGCACCGGACGGGCCGGCGCCAGCGGCGAGGCGGTTTCGCTGGTCTGCGCCGACGAGGTGGAATTGCTGGCCGCGTTGGAAGCGCTGACCAGGCAGACGCTGAAGCGCATCGAGGAAGCCGGTTTCGAAGCGGAACACCGGGTGCCGGCGACGGCGGCGAATGGCGGCGTGGTCAGGAAGCCGGCCAAGGCGCCGCCCAAGAGCGGCGCCGACGGCAAGCCGTCAAGACGCCGTTTTTACCGATAGGGGACCTCGCAAACCTACTGCGCAGCCCGCTCTCGCGTCTCCGTTGCTCACTGTAATCACGTACAGCTCCGCTACTCAACCCGATATCGGGCTTGCTCGCTACGGTTTCCGAGGCCCCTTACTTTTCGTTATTGCGTCGCCGCGCCGGGCCCGCTGCCTACGCCTTCAGCTTCAGCGCCGCCAGCACTTTCTCGGGCGTGAACGGCACCGTGCGCAGGCGGATGCCGACCGCGTCGTACACCGCGCTGGCCAGCGCCGACGGGATCACCGCGCAAGTCGGTTCGCCGGCGCCCATCGGCGTCTGGTCCGGCCGGTCGACCAGCACGACGTCGATTTGCGCCGGCATCTCGGGGAAGGCCAGCAGGCGGTAGCCGGACCAGTCGACGCTGGTGACGGCCGAGCGCGAAAAGTTCACTTCCTCAAACAGCGTGCGGCTGACCGTCTGCACCACTTGCCCCTCGATCTGGTTGCGCACGCCGTCCGGATTGACCACCAGGCCGCAGTCGTGGGCGACCGTGAAGCGGCGCACGCGGATCACGCCGGTCGTGCGGTCGACTTCCACCTCGGCGATCGCCGCGACGTAGGCGCGGTTGCCGTCGTAGCGCACATAGGCGACGCCGCGGCCGGTAGCCACCTGTCCCGCCTGCGCCGGAGCGGAATGCAGCGGCCGCGGTTGCCAGTCCGCCTTGTCCGCCGCCGCCTTCAGCACGGCCAGCGCGCGCGGGTCGCTCAAGTGCTTGCGGCGGAACTCGATCGGGTCCAGGCCGGCCGCCACCGACAGCTCGTCCATGAAGGATTCGTTGGCATAGGTATGCTGCAGGCGGCCGGGGCCGCGCAACCAGGCCGGGCGCAGCGGCGTCGTCTCGGTGCGGTTGATGACCACCTGCACACTCGGGAAGGAATAAACGGGCGTGGTGTTGAATTCCATGCCGCCGGCGTTGTTCGCTTCCGTCACCATCGTCGACTGGCGGGTCAGCTCGCCGGCCAGCAGCGGCACGTCGGTGCTCGGCGCCATCCGGTACGGCACCCAGGTTTCATAACGCCAGGCGGCCACCGTGCCGTCGGCGTTCAGCGCCGCCGACAGGTCCGACACGACGGGCGGGCCTTTCGGATCCCAGCCGTGTTCGTCCTGGCGCATCCATTGCAAGCGCACCGGCTTGCCGACTTCCTTCGCCAGCACCGCCGCCTCGGCGGTCGCATCTTCGTGGCCGTTGCGGCCGTAACAGCCGGCGCCTTCGACATAGATCAGGCGCACGTCCTGCTTTTCCATCTTCATCATGGCGGCGATCTGGTCGCGCGTCATATGCGGCGCCTGCGTCGACGACCACAGCGTCAGCTTGCCGTCGCGGTACTCGCCGATGGCGCAGGAAGGGCCGATCGAGCCGTGCGTCTGCAGCGGCCATTCATAGGTCGCCTTCAGGCTCTTTGCGCCGGCCGCCGCCAGGGTTTGCTCGACATGGCCGGTATCGACCGTCTTGACGCTGGCCTGCAGCTTCAGGCTGCGCACGGCGGCGTAGATGTGCGCCTGCTCGGGCAGTCCGGACCAGTCCGACCACTTGACCTTGAGTTCGCGCGCGGCCTTGATGGCGGCCCATTCGGTGCTGGCGATCACGGCCAGCAAATTCCCCACGCGCACAGTCTTTTGGTAGCCGCTGATCTTGCGCGCCGGCGTATCGTCGAAGGACAGCAACTGGGCGCCGTAGGCGTTGGGATGGATCACGCGGGCATGCACCATGCCGGGCACGCGGAAATCCTGCATATAGGTGAATTCGCCGCTGACCTTGGCGGGAATGTCCTCGCGCTGCATGGACTTGCCGACCACGCGGTAGGCTTGCGGGTTCTTCAGCGGCGCTTTCGGATCCATGGCCAGCTCCAGCCTTTGCCCTTTCAGCAGGGCCGCATAGGACAGGCGTTGCGCCGGCCGGGAGGCGGCGCTGACCTGTCCATCGGCAAATACCAGCTGTTCAGGCGGAACGCCGAATTTCTGCGCAGCCAGTTGTTGCAGCGCGGCGCGGACCGTGGCGGCGGCCTGGCGCAATTGCACGCCCGCCACCTGGATCGAGAGCGAACCGTTGGTCGGCCCCTGGTCGATGGTCAGGCTGGTATCGCCCTGGACCACGCTGATGCGGTCGAGCGGAAATTCCATTTCTTCGGCGACCATCTGGGCGATCGCCGTCAGGTTGCCGGTGCCGAGGTCGACCTTGCCGGTGAAGACGGTCAGCCCGCCGTCCGGCTGCAGCGCGAGGAAGGCGTCGACGGCCGCGCTGTCGAGCGACTTGCCGGGTGCGATGGCGCCGGCCGGCGGCGTCTTGATCAGGGCCAGCGCGTTGCCGGCGAAACTGAAGCTGACCACCAGCGCGGCGCCGCTCTGGAGAAAATGCCGGCGGGAAGGGGCGAGAACGCTGCTCATGCGGCCACCTTGCTGGCGCGGTGGATGGCGCTGACGATGCGCGTGTGGGTGCCGCAGCGGCACAGGTTGGCGGCCAGCGCCTGCTTGATCTCGTCTTCGCTCGGATGCGGGTTAGTGTCGAGCAGCGCCCGCGCCGTCATGATCATGCCGTTGATGCAGTAGCCGCACTGCAGCGCCTGTTCATCGATGAAAGCCTGTTGCAGCGGGTCGGGCCTGGCCGAGGAGCCCAGCCCCTCCAGCGTGGTGATCTTGTGTCCCTGCGCGGCCGAGGCCGGGTAGACGCAGGAACGCATGGCGGCGCCGTCGATCAGCACGGTGCAGGCGCCGCACTGGCCGAGTCCGCAGCCGAAGCGCGGACCCTTGAGCTCCAGATTGTCGCGCAAGACGTAGAGGAGGGGGATGTCCGCGTCGGCCGTCACTTCATGCGTGCGGCCGTTGACGGACAGGGATAGTTTATTCATGCGATGCTCCAGGTTCGGGTTGCCCATAAGACTGCAGGTCCCCTGCAGGCGAATTATTTATGGTAGCTTGCTTGCGGGATATTAAACATTAAGCTTTTTTT
>DASYLQ010000006.1:0-4348 GCA_036009485.1 Janthinobacterium sp. | reverse complement strand
TAGCTTGT
Organism: Janthinobacterium sp.; assembly: GCA_036009485.1. GTDB lineage: Bacteria > Pseudomonadota > Gammaproteobacteria > Burkholderiales > Burkholderiaceae_D > Janthinobacterium. The sequence goes on along the minus strand of DASYLQ010000006.1, from coordinate 4,340 downwards.
ACCATGAAGACTATCCGATTTCTTGGGCAATTGGCGTTCCTTAGGGTGGCGTACCCGCGCGATCGTCGGCCACGGCAACTGCCGTGAGTGGCCGCTCGTGGCCGGAAGCTGACCTAGCTGAACGGCAGTTGTCGACCCGTTGCGGACGTTCTCAATCATCAGTTGCCGCGCTTATCTATGGCTCAGGGCGCCGCCTTATCAGCTTGTCAATCCGGCGGTGAAAACTGCCAATTGAGCGTCGAAAGCGCGCTTGTACGCCGGCCGCGCTTCGCCTCTGGCTACGTAGGCTGTGAGGTTTGGATGTTCATCCAGCAAGCCTGATCCTCCCAATCTGCGAAGCACCGTCACCATCAGTAGGTCACCGGCGCTGAATTCACCGTCGAGCCAGTCATCATCGCCAAGGCGACTGGAAAGCTCGCCCAGCCGCTTACGTATGCGTTCCTCGACGACAGACAGACGCTGCTTGGACCAAGTTTCGTTTCCCTCCAGAAGAATGGCGATTTGGCGATCAACGATCGGGGGCTCCATCGTGTTAAGGGCGGCAAACATCCATGTGATCGCGCGCGCCCGGGCATTCGCATCAACTGGCAGCAGGCCCGCATGGCGCTCCGCGACATGGAAGACAATTGCCCCCGACTCGAACAGGGCGAGATCGCCTTCCTCAAAGGTCGGAATCTGCCCGAACGGATTAAGCGCGAGATGCGCGGGTTCCTTCATCGCTTCGAACGAAACAAGCCTGACGTCGTAAGGCTGTCCCACTTCCTCGAACGCCCAGCGGACCGGCATGTCACGCGCAAGTCCCCTGCCACGATCGGGCGATCGCTCAAAGACAGTAATGGTGGGGGTCATAGGAAGGCTCCGGGTGGATGATTGCACGATGTCCCGGACGGGCCGTAGTCGTCGGGATGGCGGATAGCGACCAAGTGCCGCATCACGATCTCCTCTCTGGCGGCCTGCGGTGAGGCCGATCATCTTGCCTTCAATGCATGGACAAACGGCCGGACCGGATTTCGACAAATCTTCGTAACTGCCCGAAAATTAGCCTAACACACTTCGACCACGTGCTCCTCCCCCAATCTGTCGGCCAAACTGGGAAAGCCCCTCGACTGTCTCCTTTTGGCCGATAGTGAGCATTAATAATTTCCCCCTCACGGAGCGGCATGCAATTTTTTCTGTTCTTCAGAGACCGACCACTCATTTGCGGCAAGTTCAGTCATGCTCACTTCCAGCGCTCTCTTAAATTCGTGTGCGATTGACATTCGATTCCTAGTAATTTTTCCTATCTACAACTGGCTTGCTAGGTCCGCTATTGGCCGGATGCGGTCCATCCAGCCATGAAGGCTGGCGCTCAAGTCGAGCTTATTTGGTGCGTAAAAAAAACCGGGCGCAGCCCGGTTTCATTTTTAAGCTTGGTTTTAAGCCTGCCCTTCAACAGCCCTTCACCCCGCCAGCCTTTTCTTCAGCAATTCCGTCAACTGCGCCGGATTCGCCTTGCCTTTCGACGCCTTCATGGCCTGGCCGATCAGGGCGTTGATCGCCGCTTCCTTGCCGGCGCGGTATTGCTCGACCGATTTGGCGTTTGCCGCCAGCACGTCGTCGACGATGGCTTCCAGCGCGCCGCTGTCGGAAATCTGCTTCAAGCCTTTCGATTCGATGACGGCGTCGGCCAGGTTTTCGTCGGCCGATTTCGCTTCCCACATGGCGGCGAAGACTTCCTTGGCCAGCTTGTTCGAGATGGTGCCGTCGGCGATGCGCTTCAGCAGCAGCGCCAGCTGGGCCGCCGAGACCGGCGCCGCGGCGATGTCCACGCCTTCGCGGTTCAGCGTCGAGGCGACGTCGCCCATCAGCCAGTTCGCCGCCGCCTTGGCGTGCTCCTTGCCGGCCCTGGTCACCACCGCCTCGAAATACGCCGCCATGTCCAGCGATTGCGTCAGCACCAGGCCGTCGTAATCGGACAAGCCGTATTCGCTGCCGAAGCGCGCGCGCATCGCATCGGGCAATTCCGGCATCGTTGCCTTGACGCGCTCTATCCAGTCCGGCGAAATCACCAGCGGCGGCAGGTCCGGGTCGGGGAAATAGCGGTAATCCTGGGCGTCTTCCTTGCTGCGCATGGCCCGCGTTTCCTTGCGGTCCGGATCGTACAGGCGGGTCGCCTGCTGCACCTTGCCGCCGTCTTCGATCAAGTCGATCTGGCGCCGCACCTCGACGTGGATCGCCTCTTCGATGAAGCGGAAGGAGTTCAGGTTCTTGATCTCGCAGCGGGTGCCGAATTCCTTCTGGCCGGCCGGGCGCACCGAGACGTTGACGTCGCAGCGGAAGGAGCCTTCCTGCATATTGCCGTCGCAAACGCCGAGCCACATCACCAGCGAGTGCAACGCCTTGGCGTAGGCCACCGCCTCGGCGGCGCTGCGCATTTCCGGCTCGCTGACGATTTCCAGCAGCGGCGTGCCGGCGCGGTTCAAGTCGATGCCGGTCATGCCGTGGTAATCCTCGTGCAGCGATTTGCCGGCGTCTTCTTCCAGGTGGGCGCGCGTCAGGTTCACCGTTTTGGTGACGAATTCGCCATCCTTTTCATAGCCGAAAGTCAGGCTGCCGCCTTGCACCACCGGGTCTTCGAACTGGCTGATCTGGTAGCCTTTCGGCAAGTCGGGGTAAAAATAATTCTTGCGCGCGAAGATGGATTGCGGCGCGATGGTGGCGCCGACGGCCAGGCCGAAACGGATGGCGCGCTCGACCGCGCCCCGGTTCATCACCGGCAGCGCGCCCGGCAGCGCCAGGTCGACCAGGCTGGCCTGGGTGTTCGCTGCGGCGCCGAAGCGGATCGGCGATCCGCTGAAGATTTTTGATTCGGTCGTGAGCTGGACGTGGTTCTCAAGACCGATGACGACTTCCCATTGCATAGTGTTCTCGCTAATCTGTTTGGTGGGCGCGGCACCGTTGCGGCCGCGCCGGTGTCGTTAAATGCCGGCGGGCGTGCGCAGGTGCCAGTCGGTGGCTTGCTGGAACTGGTGGGCGATGCCCAGCAGCTTCGCTTCGCTGAAGTAATTGCCGATGATTTGCAGGCCGACCGGGCGCTTGCCGTTCTTTTCGCCCTGGCCGAAGCCGCAGGGGATGGACATGCCGGGCAAGCCCGCCAGGCTGGTCGACAGCGTGAAGATGTCGGCCAGGTAGTTCGCCACCGGGTCGTCGGCCTTGTCGCCCAGGTCCCAGGCGACGCTGGGCGCCACCGGCCCCATGATGACGTCGCACACCGCGTCCGGGCCGTCCAGCACGGCGGCGAAATCCTGGGCGATCAGGCGGCGGATCTTTTGCGCCTTCAGGTAATAGGCGTCGTAGTAGCCGTGGCACAGCACGTAGGTGCCGACCATGATGCGGCGCTGCACTTCCGGGCCGAAGCCTTCGGCCCGGCTCTTCTTGTACATGTCCGACAAGTCCTTGTATTCGCTGGCGCGGTGGCCGTAGCGCACGCCGTCGAAGCGCGACAGGTTGGACGAGGCTTCGGCCGGCGCGATCATGTAATACGCCGGTATCGACAGCGCCGTGTTCGGCAGCGAAATGTCGACCAGGGTCGCGCCCAGCTTCACATATTCCCGCAGCGCGGCGCGGACCGCCTGTTCGACGTCGGCCGCCAGGCCCTCGCCGAAGTATTCGCGCGGCACGCCGATGCGCAAGCCTTGCAGCGGCGTCGCCAGTTCGCGCGTGTAGTCTTCGTCGACGCCGCCCTGTTCCGGCGTCAGGCTGGTCGAGTCGCGCTCGTCGAAGCCGCTCATGGCCGACAGCAGCAGCGCGCAATCCTCGGCCGTGCGCGCCATCGGGCCGCCCTGGTCGAGCGAGGAGGCGAAGGCGATCATGCCGAAGCGCGAGACGCGGCCGTAGGTCGGCTTGATGCCGGTGATGCCGCAAAACGCCGCCGGCTGGCGGATCGAGCCGCCGGTGTCGGTGCCGGTGCTGGCCGGGGTCAGGCCGGCCGCCACCGCCGCCGCCGAGCCGCCCGAGGAACCGCCCGGCACCGCCAGCTTGTCCCAGGGGTTTTTGACGGCGCCGAAGGCCGAGTTTTCATTCGAGGAACCCATGGCGAATTCGTCGCAATTGAGCTTGCCCAGCGTGACCATGCCGGCGGCCTTGAATTTTTCCACCACGGTGGCGTCGAAGGGGCTGACGTAGCCGGCCAGCATTTTCGAGCCGGCCGTGGAGCGCCAGCCGCGCGTGACGAAGATATCCTTGTGGGCGATCGGCACGCCGGTCAGCGGGCCGGCCGTGCCGGCGCCGAGGCGGGCGTCGGCCTCGGCCGCCTGGGCCAGCGTCAGCGCGCGGTCGACGTGGAGGAAGGCGCTCAGGTC
>DASYLQ010000005.1:0-2853 GCA_036009485.1 Janthinobacterium sp. | reverse complement strand
AGCCGCGCGCCATCGCCACCCGTTGCGCCTGGCCGCCGGACAAGTGCTTCGGCAGCGCGCCGGCGTAGCCGTCCAGCCCCACTTCATTGAGCAGGCTGGCGACCAGCGGATGATCCTGTCCGCCCGGACCGAGATCGAAGGCGATGTTTTGCGCCACCGTCAGCCAGGGGAACAGGCGCGGTTCCTGGAAGATAAAACCGATGTCGCGGCTGACGCCGTTCAAATTCTGGCCGGCCAGCCGCAGCGCGCCGCCGAAAGCCGGATCGAGGCCGGCCACGATCGCCAGCAGGCTGCTCTTGCCGCAGCCGCTGGCGCCGATCAGGCTGACCACTTCGCCCTGTTCCAGCTGCAGGCGCAAGTCGCGCAGCACCTGGCGCTGGCCGTAATGCTTGTCGCCGATGAAAATGTCGAGCAGCGCGTCCATTCCTTATTCCCCGGGTGAATAGCTGTCGCGCCAGGCCAACAGGCGGTGCTCCAGCGCCGCCATCAGGCTGTCGCTGATCTTGCCGAGCAGCGCCAGCAGCACGATGGCGGCCAGCACGATGTCGGCGCGGCTGGTTTCGCGGCCGTCGCTGAGCAGGTAGCCGAGGCCGCGGCTGGCGGCGATCAATTCGGCGGCGACCATGAACATCCAGGCCAGGCTCAGGCCATTGCGCAAGCCGGTCAGGAGCGCCGGCATGGCCGCCGGCAGCAGCACGCGGCGCGCCAGCGCGCAGCGTCCCAGGCGGTACAGGCGCGCCACCTCGATCAGCTTGCGGTCGACGTCGCGGATGCCCGAGGCGACGCCCATATACACCGGGAAGAAGGCGCCGATGGCGATCAGCACCAGCTTGGGCGCTTCATCTATGCCTAGCCACAGCAACAGCAGCGGCACCCAGGCCAGCGAGGGGATGGCGCGCAAGGCCTGGAAGCTGGGATCGAGCAGGGCTGCGGCGCGCCGGTTCAAGCCGACCGCGGCGCCGAGGACGATGGCCAGCGCGGCGCCGAGCGCGAAACCGGCCGCCACCCGCGCCGTGCTGACGGCGACATGGCCGGCCAGGCCATGGCGCGCCAGTTCGGCGATGGCGGCCGCGATGTCGCTGGGCGCCGGCAGCAGGTTGGCCGGGATCAGGCCGCAACGCACGCCGGTTTCGGCGCCCATCAGCACGGCGGCGGGCAGCAGCAAGCCCAGCAGCGCGCGCGGCGGACGCTTGCCTGGGGGCGCCATGGCCGGGTGTCTTGCGGCAGGCGACCCTGCGGCAGGCGACTCTGCGGCAGGCGACCCTGCGGCAGGCGCTCCCCTGGCCGCTTCGGGCTCCAGTGCGATCGATGGCGTCGTCATGTTTACTTAAGCCCGGGCGATCAAAGGCTGGGCGAAGCGGGTGTCGACCAGGCCGAGGATGACCCGGTTCAAGTCGGTGCCGGGCTTGACCAGCGCCTCTTCCCGCAGGATGGGCGCGGCCACTTGCAGGGCCTCGATATGTTCCTGCGATGGCTGGGGATTGCTGAAATCGCTGCGCAATCTGATTTGCAGTAGCGCGACCGGCAGCGTCACCCGGGCTTCCTCGGCCAGGATTCTGGCGGCTTCGGCCGGGTTGGCGATGACCCAGGCGCGCGCCCGCTCATAGGCGCGGATCACGCGCGCCGTTTCGGCCGGATGGGCGCTCAGGAATTCCTCGCGCACGTTCAAGAAGCCGTAGGTGTTGAAGGCCACGTTACGGTAGATCAGGCGCGAGCCGTTTTCCAGTTCGCTCGCCGCCATATGCGGATCCAGGCCGGCCCAGGCGTCGACCTTGCCCTGTTCCATGGCGGCGCGGCCGTCGGCGTGCTGCAGGCCGACGTGCTCGATGTCGCTGCGTTTCAAGCCCGCGGTTTGCAGGGCGCGCAGCAGGAACAGGTAGGGATCGGTGCCCTTGGTGGCGGCGACCTTCTTGCCTTTCAAGTCGGCCAGCGTGCGTATCGGCGCATCCTTGCGCACCACCAGGGCGGTCCATTCCGGGCGCGAAAAGATGTAGGGCGTCTTGATCGGATTGCCGTTGGCCCTGGCCAGCAGGGCGGCCAGCCCGGCGCTGGAGCCGATGTCGATGCTGTCCGCATTCAGGTATTCGAGCGCGCGGTTGCTGCCGGCGCTGAGGACCCATTTGACGGCCGTGCCGTCGGCCTTGAAATCCTCTTCCAGCCAGCCGAAGCGGCGCAAGACCAGGCTGGTCGGCGAGTAGTAGGCGTAGTCGAGGCGGAGTTCCTTCAGCGGCGCGGCCCCGGCCAGATCGGGCAAGACGGCAAGGGCGGCGCCGCCGGCGGCCAGTTGCAGCAGAGTTCTGCGTTTCATGATGTCCTTATATCGATACGAATTCAAAAAATCTCAGGTCGCCGGCGCGCTTTCATCGATGCGCACCAGGCGTCCCGCGTGTTCGGGGTGCAGGCGCGGACCGGCGCCCAGCAATTGATGGCGCAAGGTGCCGCCGGCGTATTCGGTACGGTAACGGCCGCGCCGCCGCAGTTCCGGCACGATGAATTCGACGACGTCGGCCATGCTGTCGTGCGCCACGGCGTAGGCCAGGTTGAAGCCGTCGATGCCGGTCTCGTCCATCCACGCTTCGAGCTGGTCCGCCACCTGGGTCGGGTCGCCGACCAGGACCGGGCCGCGCCCGCCCAGGCCGATGAACAGGGCGGCTTCGCGCACCGTCCATTTGCGCCCGGGATCGGCCGCGCTGAACGAGGCCAGCGCCGAGCGGCCGGCGTCGGACTCGATGTAATCGATGCTGGCGTCGAGCGCAATGCGGCTGAAGTCGACGCCGGTCCAGCCGGACAGCAAAGCCAGCGCCGCCTCGATATCGATGTGCGCCACATAGTCGGCGTGCTTCGCCCTGGCTT
>DASYLQ010000004.1:0-3431 GCA_036009485.1 Janthinobacterium sp. | reverse complement strand
CCGCCAGCCAGATGGGGGCGGCGCCCGCGCCCACGCCGCACTCAACGCGTCTTTGATGCCCAACAGGGGCGCCAAATGAAAAATGGCGATGCCGTTGCCGGCATCGCCATTTTTTGCCGCGCTTTATTTACGCGCTTTATTTAATTACTCAGTCGCGGATTTCCAGCGCCCGGTTCAGACTCAGCGCCGCCAGCGAACAAGCCGCGCCCGACAGCAGGTAGATGCTGACATAGGCCAGGCCGAAATGCGCCGACAGGCCCAGCGCCACCAGCGGGGCGAAGCCGGCGCCGACCAGCCAGGCCAGGTCGGACGTCAGGGCCGCGCCCGTGTAGCGGTATTTCGACGAGAAGTTGGCGGTGACGGCGCCGGCCGCCTGGCCATACGACAGGCCCAGCAGGACGAAGCCCAGCAGGATGAAGATATTCTGGCCCAGGTCGCCGCCATCCATCAGCGTCGGCACGAAGCCGCTGAACACGGCGATCAGGCAAGCCAGGGTGCCCAGCGTCGTGCGGCGGCCGAAACGGTCGGCGATCAGGCCGGAAGCGACCACGCCCAGCGCCGCCAGCCCCGCGCCCAGCATCTGTAACAGCAGGAAGTCGCTGACCGAGCGCGAGGAATACACGCTGATCCACGACAGCGGGAACACCGTCACCAGGTGGAACAGCGCATAACTGGCCAGCGCGGCCAGGGCACCGATCAGCACGTTGCGGCCCTGCGATTGCGTCATTTCGATCACGCTGACCGGTTCCAGTTCGCGCTCGTCGAGCAGGTGGGCGTATTCAGGCGTCGAGACCAGGCGCAGGCGGGCGAACAGCGCCACCACGTTGATGGCGAAGGCGACATAGAACGGGTAACGCCAGCCCCAGTCGAGGAAGTCTTCATTGGACAGGTTGGACAGCAGGTAACAGAACAGGCCGGCGGCGATGATGAAGCCGACCGGGGCGCCCAGCTGGCCCAGCATGGCGTACCAGCCGCGCTTGTTTTGCGGCGCGTTCAGCGCCAGCAGCGAGGGCAAGCCGTCCCAGGAACCACCCAGCGCCAGGCCCTGGCCGATGCGCAGCAGCGACAGCAGGATGATCGAGGTGGCGCCCAGGTGCGCATACGTCGGCAGGAAGGCGATGCCGGCGGTGGACAGGCCGAGCAGGAACAGCGCGATGGTCAATTTCGCCTCGCGCCCGAGGCGGCGCTGGATCGTCATCGACACCACGGTGCCGAAGGGGCGGGCGATAAAGGCGAAGGAAAAGATCACGAAGGCATACAGGATGCCTTCCAGGCGTTGTTCGAAGGGAAAGAAGACCGAGGGGAACACCAGCACCGAGGCGATGGCGTAGACAAAAAAATCAAAATACTCCGACGCTCGCCCGATGACCACGCCGATGGCGATCTCGCCCGGCGCGATGTGGGTGTCATGGGCATTGATATTCCGGGCGTCGTTGCCGATGGAACCGGTATGGAAATGGGAGGTCAGGTCGCCGCCCGTGATATTGATCGTAGCCATAGATCCTCGTCTCTTGAAATATTATTGTTCGGCCAATATGGCTGGATTCAAGAGGCTGAATCCACATCCACTGTGGCGGCCATAGGACAAAATGTCCAATGGCCAACATCGACCGTCGGGGCTACAGTAACATATTCCCAATCCTGTGTATCGCACATTTCCGCATGATTATTCCCAAAGTTCGCCGCGGACTGATTCTCTTATCCACCGTTTTGCTGGCTGGTTGCAATACGGTGGTGCTGAATCCGTCTGGAGATATTGCAGCCCAGCAGGCCCATCTGGTCGTGATTTCCACGCTTTTGATGCTGCTGATTATTGTTCCAGTGATCGCGCTAATCATCTTTTTTGCCTGGCGTTACCGGAAGGGTAACACTTCGGCGATGTACACGCCGGACTGGGACCACTCCACCGGACTGGAGCTGGTGATCTGGGGCGCGCCGCTGCTGATCATTATCGCCCTGGGCTTGCTGACCTGGATCAGCACCCACATCCTCGACCCTTACCGTCCGCTGCAGCGCCTCGACGCCAACCGCGCCGTCATGGCCGGCACCAAGCCGCTGACCGTGCAAGTGGTGGCGCTGGACTGGAAGTGGCTGTTCATCTATCCGGAGCAAGGCATCGCCACGGTGAATGAAATGGCGGCGCCGGTGGATATGCCGGTGCGCTTCAAGATCACCGCCTCGAGTGTGATGAATTCCTTCTACGTGCCGGCGCTGGCTGGCCAGATCTATGCGATGCCGGGCATGGAAACGACGTTGAACGCGGTCATCAACAAGGCCGGCGTCTACGACGGCTTTTCGGCCAACTACAGCGGCGCCGGCTTCTCCGACATGCGCTTCAAGTTCCACGCCGTGACGAACGCGGAATTCGACAAATGGGTGGCCGACACCAAGGCCGGCGGCGGCGCCCTGAACCGCGCCGACTACCTGGCGCTGGAACAGCCCAGCAAGCGCGAGCCGGTGCGTCACTACGCTTCCGTGGCGGCCGACCTGTATGACGCCATCGTCAACCGTTGCGTCGACTTGAACTCCGTGTGCATCAGCAAGATGATGCACGACGACGCGCACCGCGCCGCCGCCGCGGCCAGCCTGATCGGCAAGCCGCGCCAGGATGACCCGGCGCGCCGCGTCGCCGACGCCGGCGAAATCTGCACCACGCCCTCAAACTCCATGAAGAAACAATAATGCTAGACCATATTGACTTGACGAAGCTCATCTTCGGCCGTCTGAGCTGGGATGCGATTCCATTCCACGAACCGATCCTGCTGGCGACCTTCGCCATGGTGGCGATCGGCGGTGTCGCCGTGCTCGGCCTGATCACCTATTTCCGCCTGTGGGGCACGCTGTGGCGCGACTGGATCACCAGTATCGACCACAAGAAAATCGGCATCATGTACATCATCTTCGGCCTGGTGATGTTGCTGCGTGGCTTTGCCGACGCCGTAATGATGCGCACGCAACAGGTACTTGCCTTCAACGGTTCCGAAGGCGTCCTGCCGCCGCACCATTACGACCAGATCTTTACCGCCCACGGCGTGATCATGATCTTTTTCGTCGCCATGCCTCTGGTCACCGGGATGATGAACTTCGTCGTGCCGCTGCAGATCGGCGCGCGCGACGTGGCCTTCCCTTTCCTGAATAATTTCAGCTTCTGGATGAGCGTGTTCGGCGGCATGCTGACGATGGTGTCGCTGTTCGTCGGTGAATTCGCCCGCACCGGCTGGCTGGCCTATCCGCCGCTGTCCGGCATCCTGGCCAGTCCCGACGTCGGCGTCGACTATTACATCTGGTCGCTGCAGGTCGCGGGCGTGGGCACGACGCTGTCCGGCATCAATCTCGTTGCCACGATCATCAAGCTGCGCGCGCCGGGCATGACGATGATGCGCATGCCCATCTTCACCTGGACGGCGCTGGTCACCAACGTGCTGATCGTC
>DASYLQ010000003.1:0-6770 GCA_036009485.1 Janthinobacterium sp. | reverse complement strand
CCTGCGTTTCCAGCACATGGCCGCGCGGGCGAATGCCGACCTGCGGCTGCCGCTGGCCCAGGTGCGCCGCGCCGAGCAGCACCAGGCGACCATGGTCAACTGGCTGCTCGGCGCCGACCATTCTCCGCTGGAAACCACGATCGCCTACGAGCAAGTCGCCATCGAAGTCACGGCGGCGCTGGCGCAGCGCGAACCGGACCCCTACCTGGCCCAGGTCTACCGCTTCGGCCTGCTGGAAGACTTCGACCACCTGTACCGCTATTCGGCGCTGCTGGACCGCCTCGAAGGCAAGGACGCCAACAACATCCTGCAAAGCTATACCGACATCCTGCCGGGCCGGCCGACGCGGCAGGAGCACCGCGCGCCGCAGGACGACTTGCGCGAGCCCTACGACCGGAGTACGGCATTGCCGCTGACCAAGCTGCACGCCCTCACGCTGACCGCTTCCGAATACCAGACCCGCGACTATTACATGACGGTCGGGCCGCAGTTTTCCGATCCGGTGGCGCGCCAGCTGTACGCTGAAATCGCCTCGATCGAAGAACAGCACGTGACCCAATACTCTTCGCTGCTGGACCCGGCCGAGAGCTGGCTCGAACAATGGTTGCTGCACGAGGCCAACGAGGTCTACACCTACCACAGCTGCCTGCAGCAGGAAACCAGCGAGCACGTGCGGAAAATCTGGGAACGCTTTCTCGACTACGAGCTGGGCCATTTCCACCTGGTCAGCCAACTGTTCAAGCAGTACGAGCGGCGCGACCCGGCCGAAGTGCTGCCGGCCGTCCTGCCGGACCCCGTCGACTTCGCCAGCCACCGCGATTTCGTGCGCCGGGTGCTGAGCCAGGAAGTGGACTTGCGCGTCAGCGGCACGCAATTTGTCGACCAGCCGCAGGAAAGCGAGGCTTCGCGCATCTACCGCAACTTCATGAACGGCGACGGCTCGCCCAGCGAATCGGTGGCGGCCGGCTACGCCTGGGTTCCCGGCACCGAGCTGAACCGGACGGTAATCGCCATTGACTGCGCCGTCGACTCCGCCGCCAATCTATAAAGGGGGAAAGGATATGAACCAGGCAGAACCAACCGGCATCAACCGTACCGGCATCCAGGTGTCGCCCTTCGACAGCCGGGCCATGCAAACCTTCAGCGGCGACACGCCCGACGCCTATTTCGACGACACGGCGATTGCCGACCTGCGCAATGAATACATCGTCGGTGCCGACGCCATCGGTTCCGTGCAACTGCCGCAAGTCTCCAGGGACGCGAACGCGGCGCCGCGGCGCGAGGTTCCGCGCATGCTGCTCGACAAGCTGGGCGAACGCCTGGCCTTCGAGCGCACCGGCACGCGCCTGTACGACGCCCTGATCACCAAATGCGAAGCCATGCTGGACGGTTCGATCAGCATGAGCATCGAGGAACTGCAGGAAATCCGCGACGACGAAGCGCGCCATTTCCTGGCGGTGGCGCAGGCCATCGAATCACTGGGCGGCGACGCCACCTCGCAAACACCGAGCGCGGATCTGGCCGGCATCGAAAGCATCGGACTGGTGCAGGTGGTCACCGATCCTCGCGCGACGATTGCCCAGTCGCTGCACGCGATCCTGACCGCCGAACTGGTCGACCACGCCGGCTGGGAATCATTGATTGCGCTGGCGGACGAACACGGGCAACTGGAGATGGTCAACGATTTCTCCTTTGCCCTCGACGAAGAGCGCGGCCACCTGATGATGGTGCAAAGCTGGTACGAGGAATCGATCGGCATCCAGGCGGGCAACGACGACGAGTTCGATGAACTGCCGCCCTGAAGCGGCTGCCGGATTGAAAGCATGCACATCGGCACTCCCGGCAGTCAAGAATCACCCACACGACGAAAGGAAGAATCATGACCGTTATCTCGAAAACCTCCGCCGCAGTATTGACAGCGGCACTGATGAGCGCCCTGCTGGCAGGCTGCAATAAAACCGACCGCACCGCCACCAGTCCGGACACCGGCGCCACCTCAGGCACCGGCGGTACATCCGGCACCTCCGGCACGGGTACCGGCGGCACCACCACCCCGAGCACCACGCCCACGCCGACTCCCGGCACGACACCGGACACGACGACGCCGGGCGCATCACCGGCCACGCCAACGCCTGGCACAACGCCGGACAGCACGACCACTCCGAATGCCACGCCGGGTACGGGCACGACGCCAAGCGGCAGCGGCACGACAACACCGCCCAAATAAGGCTGGCGGAGATAGTCAAAGCCTAAACAACTACGGGATATCGATATGAGGGCTATAAAAACGCCCCGCCATTACCAAAAGAAGAGGCGGGGCGCCGGGGTATTGGAGGTGCCCTGCAGTGACTTAAAAGATCAGATGTGGGGTTCTTCCAGCACCCGCGGCGACCTTGCCGCGGTCTTTCCCATATTGCCCTTGCGGCCTGCCAGCAAGAGCACCAGCATCTTCAGCACGCGATACACGAGGCGGACAAACACCAGCGTCAGCAAGGCTTCGCCTATCGTCATGAAAAAGGCCAGCAGCACCGGCAAGCGGTCGGCGCGGCGATGGAACTTGGCGAGGGCGCGGTCGCGCGCGATCTCGATGCTGTCATAGAAGGTCGGCACCACCAGCAAGGTCAGGATGGTCGAGGTGATCGTGCCGCCGATGATGGCGATCGCCAGCGGACGGAAGAACTCGCCGCCCTCGCCCAGGCCCAGCGCGACGGGAAACATGCCGGCGATCAGCGCAAAGGTTGTCATCAGGATGGGCCGCAGGCGCAGGCGCCCTGCGTGCATCAGCGCCTCTTCGCGCGGATAGCCTTCCGACTCGCGGTGCCGGGCTGCGTCCAGCAGCAGGATGGCGTTTTTCGCCACCAGGCCCATCAGCATGATGATGCCGATAAAGCTCATCAGGTTCAGCGTGCCGCCGGTGGCCAGCAGCGCCAGCACCACGCCGATCAGGCTCAACGGCAGCGACAGCATCACCGCCACCGGCGCCGTGAAGGAACCGAACTGCATCACCAGGATCAGATACATCAGGCCGATGCCCATGACCAGGGCGATGGCCATTTCGCTGAACAGTTCCTGCTGGTCTTGTCCGGCGCCGCCCAGGGCCAGGCCGTAGCCCGGCGGGAAGTCGATGGTTTTCGCCAGTTTCAGGGCCTCGGCCGTCACTTCGCCGCTGGAACGCCCCTGCGCATTGGCCGATACCGTGACGTTGCGCTTGCCGCCCTTGTGCTCGATTTCAGACGGCCCCTTACCCATCGTCACCGTGGCGATCTGGTTCAGCGGCACCATCTGGTTGGTGCCGCTGACGCCGATCGGCAAGTGTTCCAGGTTTTCCGCGCTGCCGCGGTCTTCCGGCGCCAGGCGCACCGAGACGTCGCGCGATTCGCCCGTCGGGTCGACCCAGTCGCCGACCTGGTCGCCGGCAAAGGCCAGGCGCAGCGATTGCGCCGCATCGTTGACGGAAATGCCCATGGAACTGGCCAGACCACGGTTCAGTTCGATCTGCAATTCATTCTTCGGATCTTGCTGCGACAGGCCGACATCGACCGCGCCCGGCACCTGGCGCAGTTTTTCCATGTAGGCGTTGGTAATCTCCATCAGCCGGCGCGATTCCGGCCCGGTGAATTCGATCTGCACGGGTTTTTGCCCGCCATTATTGAGGTCATCCTGCACGACGTATTCGGCGCCGACCAGGCGCTTCAGTTTTTCGCGCAGGGACACCGCCACTTCCTTGGCCGAGCGCTGGCGCGTGCGGCGCTTGCCGATGTCGACATAGATACGGCCGCCGGCGGCATTGATGCGGCTATTGGTTTCCTTATATTCCGGCAAGGTGCGCGCCAGCGCCGCCGCCTCTTCCATCTTCAGGCGGCCGTATTCCAGGCTGCTCGACGAGGGCGTGCGCACATTGATCACCAGGTTGCCCGAATCCTGCGCCGGCAAGAAATCGGAACCGCCGAAAACCGCCTGCAGCGCCAGGGCGCCGACGAAGGCCGCGAAGGCGATCACGCTCATCCAGCGGCGGTGATGCAGGGCCCAGCCGATCACCCGGCCATAGCGGTCGGCCTGGCGGTCGAACCAGCCGTTGAAGCGCTCCAGCAATTTGCTCAAGCCTTTTTTCGGCGCCGTATGGTGGTCCATCGGGTCGCCCCAGTAAGCCGACAGCATCGGGTCCAGGGTGAAGGAAATGAACAGGCTGACCAGCACGGAACAGGTCACCGTCAGCGCGAAAGGCCGGAACCATTCGCCCGAGACGCCCGGCATGAAGGCCACCGGGATGAATACGGCGATGATGGAAAACGTCGTCGCGGCGACGGCCAGGCCGATTTCGGCCGTGCCGTTCAGCGCGGCGGTGCGGCGGTCCTCGCCCATCTGCATGTGGCGCACAATGTTTTCCCGCACCACGATGGCGTCGTCGATCAGCACGCCGATCGCCAGCGACAGGCCCAGCAGGGTCATGAAGTTCAGCGTAAAACCGCACAACCACACGGCGATGAAGGCGGCGATCGCCGACGTCGGCAGGCTCAGCGCGGTGATCAGCGTCGAGCGCCAGGAATTGAGAAAAGCGTAGACCACGAAAATCGTCAGCACGGCGCCCAGCACCAGCGAATCGATCACATTGTTCAGGCTGACCTGGGCGTCGACGCCGGCGTCGCGGGTGATCTCCAGCTTGGTCCCCGGCGGCAAGGTCTTCTGGATATCCTTGACCAGCTCGCGGATTTTGGTCGCCACGCTGACGGTGCTGGCCTCGCGCGAGCGGATTACCTGGATGCCGACATTCGGCTTGGCGCTGCGGATGCTCAAGCTGTCGAGCTCGGCGAAACCATCCTCGATGGTCGCCACCTGCCCCAGGCGCACGATATCGGCGCCCTGGCGCTTGACGACGATTTGCTCGAAATCGGCCGGCGCCTGGATGCGCCCGACCAGGCGGATACTCTTTTCATCCAGCGTGCCGCGGATCTTGCCGACCGGCGCATTGGTGTTCTGGCTGCGCAGGGCCTGCACCACGTCGGTCACCGACAGATTATATTCCCGTAATTTCTGCGCATGCAGCAAGACGCTCAGCTCGCGCTTCAGCGAACCGTTGACATTCACCTGGGCCACGCCATCGATGCCGCGCAGGCGCTCCGATAGATCGTCCTCGGCCATGCGCGAAATGTCGGCGTGGCTCTGGCTGCTCGACGACAGCGACATCTGGATCACCGGATCGGAAGCGGGATCGATGCGCCGCAATACCGGTTCGCGCATTTCGATCGGCAATTTGTAGCGCACCGAGGCGATGGCATTGCGGATCTCGTCGCTGGCCTCGATCAGGTTTTTCTGGAAGGTGAACTCGAGCTCGATGGTGGCCATGCCCTCGGCCGAGGTGCTGCTCATTTTCTTCACGCCGCTGATGCTCTGCAGCGATTTTTCCAGGCGGTTGGTGATCTCGCGCTCGGTCGTTTCCGGCGACGCGCCCGGATACGGGATGCTGACGACGATATACGGTATTTCCACGTCGGGATTCGGGTTGACGCGCAATTTTTTCAGCGCCAGCAAGCCCAGGCACATCATTGCGACGATCAGCACGATCGTCGCGATCGGCCGTTTGATACTGAAGTCGGACAGGAACATGGCTTATTTTCCTTTGCCCGCGACCAGCGTGGCGCTGGCCGGCGCCGCCGTTTGCTCGGCCTTTTGGCCATCCTTCAAGCCCGAGCCCGGATTGCGCAGTACCAGGTCGCCAGCGGCCAGGCCGCCGCGCACTTCCCACAGGCCGCTGCGCTCGTCGCGCAAGCCCATGCTCAGGGTGACCTTTTGCAGCGCCTTGTCCTTCAGCCGCCAGGCGTAAGACTTGTCGCCCGCCATCACCAGCGCCGATTCGGGGATCATCAGGGCCGCCACGCTGTCGGACTCGATGCGGCCTTCCGCATACAGGCCGGACACGCGCGGCCGCGTCGTCTCGGCAAAGTCGACCAGCACCGGCACCTGGCGCGTGACGGCGTCGGCGGCCGGGTCGACGCGGCGGACCCGGCCGACGAAAGTCTGGTTCGGATAACCATTGATGGCAAAACGCACCGCCTGGCCGACCTTCACCGCGCCGATCTTGTCGGCGCCGACCAAGCCTTCGAAGCGCATGCTGCTCGGATCTATCACCTTGATCAATTCCTTGCCGATCGCCGCCGTGTCGCCATTCGAGGTCTTGCGCTCGCTGATGATGCCGTCGAAAGGCGCGCGCACGACGGTGCGGTCGAGCTGCTGGCGCGCCTGCACCGAGCGCGCCCTGGCCGCGGCCAGGTCGCTTTGCGCATTGTTGCGATGGATTTCGGCATCCTCCACCGATTGGGTCGACGTCATGCCCGAGGTGCGCAGGGTTTTCATGCGCTGGTACTGGCGCTCGGCCTGGTCCACCGTCTGCACCGCGGCGCGGGTGGCTTCGTCGGCCGAATTCAGGCTGTCGCGGATGGCCGTTTCGTCCAGCCGCACCAGGCCGTCGCCGCGCTTGACGGCTTCGCCGTTTTCCTTCATCACCTGGAGCACCACCGCCGACACTTCGGCGCGCAAGTCGGCTTTACGTTCCGGCAAGATCGAGCCGGTAATGACGGGGCCGGAAGCCAGCGCATTGCTACCGACCGTCAACACGTCTTCCGGTGCGATCAGCAGCGCCGCCATGGCGCCCGCGCCCGCATCCCCCTTGCCTGGCGCCTTGTCGCCTTTGCCGCAGGCGGCAAGAGAGGCGGCGATGGCAAGTGCGAGTAAAGTTTTGCGCAGCAGCATATAACGGTTCTCCGGTGGCGAGC
>DASYLQ010000002.1:0-1572 GCA_036009485.1 Janthinobacterium sp. | reverse complement strand
GCGCCCGGCTGGCTTCGGCGTTTTTTATGCTGGCCGCGTGCTGGGCCACCGCGGCGGCGACGCGCATCTGGTGGGGCGATGGCCAGGGGCGGCATGCCGTCCTGGTCTTGATCGCCTGCTTTGGCACGCTGGTGCAAAGCCATATGCTGATGCCGGATATTCCCCTGCTGGCCGGCTTCGCCCTGTCGGCGCTGGGTTTCGCGCGGATACGCGAGCGGCCCCTGGCCGGCGGCGCCTGGCTGGGCCTGGGCATCGGCATCGGCTTCCTGGCCAAGGGCTTGCTCGGGCCGGCGGTCATGGGCTTGACCGCCCTGCTCTTGCCGCTTTGTTTCCGGCCATGGCGCACGGCGGCCTACTGGCGCGG
This sequence comes from Janthinobacterium sp., assembly GCA_036009485.1. Classification (GTDB taxonomy): domain Bacteria; phylum Pseudomonadota; class Gammaproteobacteria; order Burkholderiales; family Burkholderiaceae_D; genus Janthinobacterium. Next base: position 1,208 of record DASYLQ010000002.1, on the reverse strand, counting down.
CCTGGCCGTCAGCGCCGCGGTCAGCGCGCCCTGGTGCCTGATCTGGCCGGCCGCCTTGTACCTGCGCTCGCCCGCGCTATTCCTGGATTGGTTCTGGGTAAATAATATCGGCCGCTTCATCGGCTTTTCCGTGCCCCGGCTGGGGACCGAGCATCTGCCCTGGTTCTGGACCCAGACCATTCCATGGTTCACCTTTCCCGGCTTGCCGCTGGCCCTGTGGATGCTGTGCAAGCGCGGCCGCGGCGGCTTGGCCGAGGCGCCGCTCCAATATGCGCTGGTGGCCTCCGGCGTGCTGATGTCGGTGCTGGCCGTGTCCTCGTCCGGCAGGTGCGTCTACGCCTGGCCGCTGATGGTGCCGCTCGCCATCTTGGCGGCGCCCGCCGCGGGCGCTTTGCCGGCCTGGGTGGAACGCGCCTGGTCCTGGGCCAGCCTGGCCTTGTTCGGCCTCTTGTCCCTGGCGGTCTGGACCGGCTGGAGCATCATGATGATCAAGGGCAGCCCGCCGGCCTGGCCCGCCTTGCTGCGCGTCCTTCCCGCCGGCTTCGTGCCCCACTTCGACGCCTGGCGCAGCGGCGCCGCGCTGCTGCTCAGCGTGGCGGCGCTGATCGCCTTGCGCCGCTTGTGGCGCCGGCCGGGCGGCGCGCTGGCGATCTGGGTGGTCGGCCTGACCACGGCGTGGGCCCTGTTGACGACGTTGTGGATGCCGTGGCTGGATTTCGCCAAGAGCTACCGCTCGGTCTTTGCGTCGATGCCGATTCCCTCCGGCGCCAACTGTATCGCCAGCATCAACCTGGGCGAGGGGGAAAGAGCCATGCTGCGCTATGTCACGGGTTGGAATCCGACGCGCCGCGAAGTGCACCCGGACACCGCCTGCAACACGCTGCTGGTGCAAAGGGAAGCCGCTTTCGGCGAACCCGAGGTCGATCTGCACACTTGGACGGAAGTATGGCGCGGCGCCCGTCCGGGCGTCACCAATGAGCGCTTCTGGCTGTTTCGACATGCGCAATGAGCCCCAACGCTGGCATTTTTTTTGCTCGATAGATAGGCAGACAGTAGTTTTTATCATATCAATATGGAAGCCGGAAATGGCGACGACTCGCACCAGTCATGAGGAAATTGTGGCGCTCGAATCGAGCGCCGTTCGACATTCGCAGGCGGGCAAGGAAGAGGATGCCCCCAGGTTGTAGGCGGCATCCTCGAGCTAAATC
>DASYLQ010000001.1:0-2941 GCA_036009485.1 Janthinobacterium sp. | reverse complement strand
GCCGACACCAGGTCCGGCACGCGGCCCTCGTTCACGCCGGCCGCCAGCCCGCAGGACGGCTTGCGCCTGTTCAGCTATTTCGTCGACCAGGCGCGCCGCAAGCATCCGGCGGTGCAGACCGGGCGCTTCGGCGCCGACATGAAGGTGTCGCTGACGAATGACGGTCCGGTTACCTTCTGGCTACAGATCGAACCTAAATAAGGCCCCCATAAGCAAGTTTAAAAAACATTCTTGCGCAAGATCAAAAGAATTCAGTGTTTAATCCACAAAATCATTCATAGCAATGTGAGGCGATCATGAGGCTTTGGAGCGATTCCTTTCGCGATGGTGGACTGATTCCTGTGGAGAATACCCTCGGCGCCATCGATCCGCAGGCGCATGTGCGTCTGTCGGATAACCGCAATCCCCACCTGGCCTGGGACGATGTGCCGAACGGTACGGCATCGCTGGCCCTGTTGTGCTACGACGCCGATGCGCCGCTGAACACCGCCGACGTCAACCGCCGAGGCGTGACGCTGGCGCCCGGCTTGCTGCGCGGGCCGTTTTACCACTGGAGCCTGATCGACATACCGCTGTCGCCGCAGACGATAGCGGAAGGGCAGTTTTCCAACCGCGTCACGCCGCGCGGCAAGCCATCGGCGGTGCTCGATGGCGTGATCCCGCCGATGCGCCAGGGTCTCAACGATTACACAGCCTGGTTTGCCGGCGACCCGGACATGGCCGGCGATTATTACGGTTATGATGGCCCCTGTCCGCCGTGGAACGACGAGCGCATCCACCACTATATTTTCCGCGTGTATGCGCTCGACGTGCTGCGCCTGGCGGTGGAGGGACGCTTCACCGGCCGGCAGGCGCGGGCGGCGATGCACGGCCACATCCTCGACGAAGCACAGCTGGTCGGCGCCTATTCCCTGTACCCGGCGCTGGCTTTCACCCTGAAAAAATAATGAGCACAACGATTTTATTGATACGCCATGGCGAAACCGTGTCCAACGCCGAGCGCCGCCTGCAAGGCCACATCGACAGCGCGCTGAACGAGCAAGGCCGGCGCCAGGCCGCCGCGCTGGGACTGGCGCTGGCCGGCGCGCCGCTGGCCGCGGTGATCGCTAGCGACTTGCAGCGCGCCCGTGACACGGCGCTGGCCGTGGCGGCGCCGCATGGTTTGACTGTGCAGGCCGACGAACAATTGCGCGAACGTTGTTATGGCGTGTTCGAAGGCATGCTGCACGCCGACATCGCCGTGCGCTATCCGGACGACTATGCCGACTGGCAGGCGCGCCATGCCGACGCGCTGATGCCGCCGGGGGAGCGGGTCGCTGAAAGCTTCCGCCAGTTTTACCAGCGCTCGCTGGCGGCCATCCTGCGCTGGGCGGCTGAGTATCCGGGCCGGACCATCGCCGTGGTGGCGCATGGCGGCGTGCTGGAATGCGCTTATCGCGCAGCGCTGGCCTTGCAGCTAGCCGGCGCGCGCGACTTTGAAGTGAAGAATGCCAGCCTGAACCGATTTAGCGCCGTGGACGGCGAGCTGACGCTGCTCGACTGGGGCAATGTCGCGCATCTGGCCGCGCCGGCGGTGGATGAATTGCTTTGATGCCTGCTCCAGCATTGCCTAATAAAAAATAGTGCTTATTATTTGAGCAGAACCTCGGTTAAAATAGAAGGTTCCCCCATCCCAATATTTAGGTCTCGCCAGTGCAAATCGGTCCCCACATTCTGCGCAACAATGTTTTCGTCGCCCCCATGGCCGGCGTGACCGAGCGTCCCTTCCGCCAGCTGTGCAAGCAACTGGGCGCCGGTTATGCGGTGTCGGAAATGGCGGCCTCGAATCCGCGCCTGTGGGCCTCGGAAAAGAGCGCGCGCCGCACCGACCATGATGGCGAGATGGAACCGAAGGCCGTGCAGATCGCTGGCGCCGATCCGCAAGACCTGGCCGACTGCGCCAGATTCAATGTAGACCGCGGCGCCCAGATCATCGACATCAATATGGGGTGTCCGGTCAAGAAGGTGTGCAACAACTGGTGCGGCTCGGCCTTGCTGCAAAACGAAAGCCTGGTCGAAAAAATCCTGCACGCCGTCGTCAACGCCGTCGACGTCCCCGTCACGCTGAAATTTCGCACCGGCTGGGACCGCGACAACAAGAACGCCCTGAAGATCGCCCGCATCGCCGAACAGGCCGGCATCGCCATGCTGACCCTGCATGGCCGCACCCGCGCCGACGGCTACCAGGGCGACGCGGAATACGCGACCATCGCCGCCGTCAAGGCCGCGGCCGGCATTCCGGTGGTGGCCAACGGCGATATCGCCTCGCCGCAAAAAGCCCTGCAAGTCTTGCGGCAGACCGGCGCCGACGCCGTGATGATAGGCCGCGCAGCCCAGGGCCGGCCCTGGATCTGCCGCGAGATCGACCATTTCCTGCGCACCGGCACGCTGTTGCCGGCGCCCTATGTCGACGAGGTGCGCGCGCTGATGGACGAGCACCTGCGCGCCCATTACGCGTTCTACGGCGAATACCTCGGCGTGCGCACGGCGCGCAAGCATATCGGCTGGTATGTGCGCGACCTGGCGGGCGGCGAAGCCTTCCGCCAAAAGATGAATTTGCTGGAATCGACCGGGGAGCAACTGCTCGCGGTCGACCAATTTTTCGAATCGCAATGGACTTACGGCGAGCGGTTACAATACCGTCCCTCCGCTGGTTTCGCGGCGGAAGCATTGATGGCCGAGGCATGAACCCGCGCGCACAGTTGAAGCATGAAAGATAGCGTCAGGTAGTAAAAGGGCAAGCGCCGTAGCATGAAACATAGGCGCCATACTTATATTAATTAGCCGAATGAACCGAAAATGAGTAAAGAAAGTATCCAGGAAGTCGTCCAGAAAAGCCTTGAAGACTATTTCAATGACCTGGGCGAGCAACAAGCATCGAATATCTATGACATGGTGGTCT